>DASUXK010000100.1:0-2944 GCA_036377935.1 Usitatibacter sp. | reverse complement strand
CCGTCCTGCGGCAGGCGCTTCTCGGCGATGTCGAGCGAGGCCATCACCTTGATGCGCGAGACCATCGCGGGGTGCAGCCCGCGGCGGGGCTCGACGACGTCCCGCAGCGCGCCGTCGACGCGATAGCGCACCAGCGCGCGGGTCTCGAAGATCTCGAGGTGCACGTCGGAGGCGCCTTCGCGCACGGCTTGCGTGAGCAGGGCGTTGATCAGCCGGATGATCGGCGCCTCGTTCTCGGTCTCGAGAAGGTCGGCGACCTCGGGGAGCTGCTCGGTGAGCTTGGCGAGATCCACCGAATCGCCGATGTCGTCGACGATCGTCTCCGCGGCCGAGGGCTCGCGCGTGTACGCGAGCGCCAGGCAATGCTCGAACTCCTGCGGCGTGAGGAGCACCTCGCGCAGCGGCTTGCCGGCGATGCGCCGCACCTCGGCGAGGGTGGAGGCCTGCGGGTACGGCTTGATCCACACCTCGAGGGCGCCGCCGGCCATGCGCGCGGCGAGCACGCCCTTCGCCTTCGCGAACGCGTAGGGCAGCAGGCGCACGGTCTGCGCGTCCAGGTCCTGAGGGTTCACGGTGCGCTCGAGCGGTGCGGTCATGGCGCGCCTCGCTTCAGTCGTGGGGGAACTCGGGCACGACGGTGCCGGTGCCGAGCGGGCGCTTGAGCGCCTCCTGCATCGGCGGGAGCTGCGCCGCGCCCTCGGCGGGCAGCAGCGCCGCGGGCGGCAGGCGCATGGCGCCCTGGAGGTTGCGGATGTATTCGTAGCGATCGCCGGTGAGCGCGGCGGCCGCCGCCCCGTCCTTCAGCACGACGGGGCGCAGGAAGATCATGAGGTTGGTGCGCTTGTGGCTGCGCGACTGGTAGCGGAAGAGCCCGCCGAGATACGGGATGTCGCCCAGCAGCGGCACCTTGTCGATGGTGCCCTGCTGGTCGTCCTGGATGAGGCCGCCCAGCACCACGATCTGCCCGTCGTCGACGAGCACGCTCGAATCGAGCGAGCGCTTGTTGGTGATGATGTCGGCCGACTGCACGATCGACTTGTCGGTGGTGACGCTCGAGACCTCGGTGGAGATGCGCAGCTTCACCGCGCCCGCCTCGGAGACCTGCGGCGTCACCTTGAGCGTGAGCCCGATGTCCTTGCGCTCGATGGTCTGGAAGGGGTTCTGCGCGGTCCCGGAAACGGGCGTGGTGAAACTGCCGGTGATGAAGGGCACGTTCTGGCCGACGACGATCTTGGCCTCCTCGTTGTCGAGCGTGAGCACGTTCGGCGTGGAGAGCACGTTCGCGTCGTTGTCGCCCTCGAGCGCGCGCGCGAGGAGCTGCAGGTTCGGGATCTTGATCGCGTTGCCCGCGGAGTCGACGAAGCCGGGGATCGTGATCGCGCCGCGGATGATGCCGAGGTTCAGGCCCTGGCCGATCGACAGCGGGCTCTGCGTCACCCCGAGGATGTTCGAGCCGATCGTGGTGCTGAAGTTGGTGCCGCCGAAGAGCGTCTGGCCGTTGCCGATGTTCTTGCCCGCGTTCCACTGCACGCCGAACTCGGCCGCCTTGTTCGCGTTCACCTCGACGATGAGCGCCTCGACGTAGACCTGCGCGCGCCGCTGGTCGAGCGCGTCGATCACGGTGCGAAGGCTGCGGTACATCGGCTCGGAGGCCGAGATGATGATCGAGTTGGTCGGCGGGTAGGCCTGGATCACCGAGTTGGGCGCGGGCGCGTTGGGCGCGGGCGCGGCGCCCACGCTCGTCGAGGCCGTGACCTGCGAGGTGGTGTTGCCCGCGGGCGTCGTGCTCACCGTCGTCGTGCGCGTGCTCTCGCTGCCTGCGAGGAGGCCGCGCAGGGTGTCCGCGATGCGCGTGCAGTCGGCGTTCCTCAGGAAGACGGTGTAGATGTTCCCGTTGCCCGCGCCCGGCGCGTCCAGGCCCAGGGCGAGCGACTTGATGCGGTGCATGAGCGGCGCGTTGTCGGCGCGGACCACGAGGCTGTTGGTGCGCGGGTCGACGGCGATGGCGGCCTTGGGCGTGGAGCCGGGCGCGTTCGCCGGCACGCTGGTCTCGGGCACCACGCGCTGCAGCATCTGCGCGATGTCGATGGCCGAGGCGTTGCGCAGGTGCACGATCTCGACGTCGGTCGACGAGGGCCGGTCGATGGACTCGATGATGCGCTGGATGCGCCGCACGTTCGCCGCGTAGTCGGTGATGACGATCGCGTTGTTGTTGGGATAGGCGGCGATGAAGTTGTTGGCGGTCACCAGCGGGCGCAGCACCGGCACGAGCTGCACCGCGTTCTCGTTCTTCAGCACGAAGACCTGCGTGACGATGCTCTCGCCCGAGGCATGGCGCGCCGCCTCGCCCGTGGGCACCGCGCTCGTCTTCGCCTCGGCCTCGGGGACGATCTTCACGAACCCTTCGCCCTCGACCGCGGCGTAGCCCTGCACGCGCAGCGCGGAGAGCAGGATGCGGTAGAGCATGTCCTTCGACACCGGCTGGTCGGAGACGATGTTTACGGTCCCCGTCACGCGCGGGTCGAGGATGAAGTTCTTGCCCGTGTGCTGGCCGACGGTCTTGATCACGGACTGGATGTCCGCGTTCACGAAGTTGACGGTGATCTTCTCCTCGCCCGCGGGCGCGCTCGTCGCGGGCTGCGCCACCGCGAGCGCCGACGCGAGCGCGCAGGCCGCGGCCGCGGCTCGCGCGAGGGAAGTGAGAAACCGGGTCACGATTCGGGTCTTTTTCGTTGATTTCTAGGGTTTTTTCGCGCGATCAGTCTACACCAGCCCGCTGCCGCGGTCACGCTTCGTCGCCCTCTTTGCCGCGGGTGCGTTGAAGACGGAAACACAGAGAACACAGAGGACCACAGAGGACACAGAGAAAGGAAATCGATGTCGGCAATTAGCCAGTGCGAGCGTTAGAGAGGGGAGTGAAGGTCGATCCGCATATGGAACAAAT
>DASUXK010000099.1:0-2281 GCA_036377935.1 Usitatibacter sp. | reverse complement strand
CTACATGCGCCTCGTGGAGCTCGTGCCCACCCCGGACACCGATCCGGCGGTCCTCGACCGGCTCGAGAGCTTCCTCACCACCACGCTCGGCAAGGGCGTGATCCGCGCCAAGGACACGCCCAACTTCGTCGCCAACCGGGTCGGCGTGTTCTCGATGCTGGCCACGATGCACCACACGCTGGCGTTCAAGCTGGGCTTCGACGAGGTGGACGCGCTCACCGGCCCGGCGATCGGCCGCGCGAAGAGCGCCACGTATCGCACCGCGGACGTCGTGGGCCTGGACACGATGGCGCACGTCGTGAAGACGATGGCCGACACGCTGCCCGGCGATCCGTGGCGGCGCTACTACGAGTCTCCCGAGTGGCTCGCGGCGCTCATCGCGAAGGGCGCGCTCGGCCAGAAGACGCGCGCCGGCATCTACGTGAAGAAGGGCAGGGAGATCCAGGTCCTCGACCTCGCGCGCGGCGACTACCGGCCGTCGGCGGGAAAGGTGGCCGACGAAGTGCAGGCGATCCTCAAGGAGAGGAACCCCGCGCAGCAGCTCGCGAAGCTGCGCGCCTCGCCGCATCCCCAGGCGCAGTTCCTCTGGGCAATCTTCCGCGACCTCTTCCACTATTGCGCCGTGCACCTCGCCGAGATCGCCCATTGCGCGCGCGACGTGGACCTCGCCATCCGCTGGGGCTTCGGCTGGCAGCGCGGCCCGTTCGAGCTGTGGCAGGCCGCGGGCTGGCGCCAGGTGGCGGGCTGGATCGAGGAGGACCTCGCCGCCGGCAAGACCATGGCGAAGGCGCCGCTGCCCGCCTGGGTCACCGACGGGCGCGAGGGCGTGCACGCGCCGCAAGGCTCGTTCTGCGCCGCGGACGGCACGATGCATTCGCGCTCGACGCTCGCGGTGTACCGGCGCCAGCTCTTCCCCGAGCTCGTGCTGGGCGAGAAGCCCGCCGACCGCGGCACGACCGTGTTCGAGGACGAGGGCGTGCGGATGTGGCACCAGGGCGACGGCATCGCGATCGTCTCCTTCAAGAGCAAGATGCATTCGGTCGGCGCCGAGGTCCTCGCGGGCCTGAACCGCGCGCTGGACGAGGCCGAGCGCGATTTCGACGCGCTGGTGATCTGGCACGAGGCGCCGTTCGCGGTGGGCGCGAACCTCAAGCTGATGATCGAGGCGGTCGAGGCGGGACGCTTCGGCGAGGTCGACGCGATGATCGCGCTCTTCCAGCAGACGTCGCAGCGGCTCAAGTACAGCCTCGTCCCGACGGTCGCCGCCGTGGAAGGCATGGCGCTCGGCGGCGGCTGCGAGTTCGTGATGCACGCGCAGCGCGTGGTCGCGGCGCTCGAGAGCTACATCGGGCTGGTCGAGGTGGGCGTGGGCCTGCTCCCGGCGGGCGGCGGCTTGAAGGAGCTCGCCGAGCGCAGCGCCGCATGGTCGAAGGGCGGCGATGCCTTCCCCGAGCTGCAGCGCGTCTTCCGCCAGGTGGCGATGGGCGAGGTGTCGAAGAGCGCCGGGCACGCACGCGAGATGGGCTACCTCAAACCTTCCGACATCGTCGTCTTCCACCCCGCCGAGCTCCTCTACGTCGCCAAGCGCGAGGCGCGGGCGATGGCCGAGGCGGGCGTGCGTCCGGCGCTCGCTCCGGCGCAGATCCCGGTCGCCGGGGACACCGGGATCGCGACGCTGAAGATGATGCTCGTCAACATGAAGGAGGGCGGTTTCGTGTCCGATCACGACGACGAGATCGCCTCGCGCATCGCCGAGGTGCTTTGCGGCGGCGAGGTGGACCCGGGCAGCATGGTGGACGAGAAGTGGCTGCTGGACCTCGAGCGGCGGCATTTCGTGGAGCTCGCGCGCATGCCGAAGACGCAGGAGCGCATCCGCTACATGCTCGCGAACGGCAAGCCGCTGAGGAATTGAACGATCGTCATTCCCGCGAAGGCGGGAATCCATGGATCCCCGCCTCCGCGGGGATGACGGAGAAAGCGCCATGACAAGACAGCTCCAGGATGCCTACATCGTCGCCGCGGTGAGGACCCCCGTCGGGAAGGCCCCGCGCGGCATGTTCCGGAACGTGCGGCCCGACGACATGCTCGCCCACGTGCTCAAGGGCGCGGTCGCCCAAGTGCCGGGGCTCGATCCGCGCGAGATCGCCGACGTCATCGTCGGCTGCGCCATGCCGGAAGCCGAGCAGGGCATGAACGTGGCGCGCATCGGGCTGCTGCTCGCGGGCTTCCCCAACACGGTATCGGGCATGACCATCAACCGGTTCTGCTCGTCCGGCGTGCA
>DASUXK010000098.1:0-2296 GCA_036377935.1 Usitatibacter sp. | reverse complement strand
GTGCGATGGTCGCCCAGCTCCACGCGGCCGTCGGGCGCCGCGGTGAGGATGTAGAACATGGCGAAGATCACCATCACGGCGACGAGGAGCAGGATGCCGATGGGGATCGGCGTCGGCAGCTCGTACGGATCGTCCTTCTCGCGCCGCTCCTGGGAGGAAACCGGAACGGGCGCGTTCATCGCTTGGCCTCGATCGCGGGATAGGTGTGGTCGAGCGAGGCGAGGTACGCGGCGAGGTCGAGCGCGCGCGGCGTGGCGACCACGACCTTGCCGGCGGGAACCGTCCCCGGGGGCAGCGCCACGACGCGCTCGCCCGCATCCGCCTTCTCCTTCACCTCGAAGAGGAACGGGAACGAAGGCATGATGCTGCCGGGCACGTAGGCGCGCGGCTGGTAGAGGTGGCCGAGCTGCCAGTCCGCGCTCGGCTGGCGCGCGCCGATGTTGAAGAGGTCGGGGCCGGTGCGCATCGTCCCGAGCAGGTGCGGCCTGTCGTAGTAGTAATCGGCGGCCACCGAAGCGCGTCCCCAGCCGCGATCGGCGTCCGGCGCCTGGCTGCGGTCGCGCGGCTGCTGCGAATGGCAGTACATGCAGCCCTCGGCGATGTAGACCTGCCGGCCGCGAAGCTCGCTCGAGTTGTAGGGGTGCAATCCCTTCGGCGGCTTCACGTCCTTCAGCTGCACGTAGGGGATCGCGACCAGGAGCAGGCCCGCGAGGGCCACCATCGCGATCGCGCCGGCGATCAGCGGCTTCTCGCTCTTCATGCGGCCCTCACGTGGATGTCGTCGAACACGGGTGCGGTGCTGCGCACGGGCCCGAGCTTCAGCACCATCGCGATGAAGTGCGCGAAGAAGGCGAGGTGGCCCAGCGTCATCAGCGTGCCGCCCAGCGTGCGCGCCTCGAGGTACGGGATCGTCACGCGCACCGAGTCCATGAAGGGACGCGCGGCATCGAGCATCGCGGTGCCCTGCAGCCATCCGCCGATGGTGAGCGCGACGAAGTAGATCGCGATGCCGACCGCGGAGAGCCAGAAGTGCGCGAGGATCAGCCGCGGGTACGGCCATTCGCGCTCCATCACGCGCGGCATGACGAAGTAGATGCCGCCGAAGAGCGCCATCGCGATGAAGGCGTACATGCCGAGGTGCGCGTGGCCCACCGTGTAGTGCGTGAAGTGCGTCACCGTGTTCACGCGGCGCAGCGCCTCGAACGAGCCCTGGATGGAGCTCGTCATGTAGGCGAGGCCCGCGAACGCCACGAAGCGCAGCGTCGGCGAGTACAGGAGCGCCCGCATGCGGCCCTTCATCGTGAGGTACATGTTCACGGTGAAGGCGAGCACCGGGATGATCATCATCATGCTCTGCACGATCGAGAGCGTGACCAGCCAGCCGGGAACCGGCCCGCCGATGAGGTGGTGCGCGCCCACCTGGCCGTAGAAGAACGCGAGCGTCCAGAAGCCCAGCATCGACAGGGCGTAGGACTTCACCGGCGTGCCGAGGATCTTCGGCAGGAAGTAGTAGATCGTGCCCAGCGCGATGGGCGTGTAGAAGAGGCCCAGCACGTTGTGGCCGAACCACCAGTTGGTCGCCGCCTGCTGCACGCCGAAATGCACCCCGGGGAGGTTGCCCACGAGGAAGAGCACCGGGAACCAGAAGAGCGCCGCGCCCATGTACCAGACCGAGACGTAGATGTGGTCCACCTGGCGCGCGCGGATGGTGAGGATCAGCGGGATCGCGATGAGCGCGCCGCCCGCGACCATCAGGAGATCCGTCTGCCACGGCATCTCGAGCCACTCCATGCCGTCGCTGATGCCGATCGCGACCGCGCCCAGCCCGGCGATGAGGCCCGCGTTCCAGAGGAGCGCCCCGAGGAGCGCGAAGTTCGCGCCCACGAGCGGGGTCTTGAGCAGCCGCGGCAGCAGCCACAAGGCGATGCCCAGGCCCGCCATCGGCGTCCACCCGTAAGCCACGCCGTTCAGGTGCAGCGTGCGGATGCGGCCGAACGTGAGCCACTCCTGCGCGGCGAGCCAGTCGGGCGCGTGCAGCTTGATCGAGCTGGTGAGGCCCGCGAGCGAGGCGGCGATGAGCCACACCACCGCGCAGGCGAGGAAGACGAAGGTGACGACGGCGGTGGAGCGGTCGGCGGCGGCGCGGCTTTCCAGCTCGTCGGCGCTGGGCTCGAGGTGCGGCTCGCCGGACTCGGCCTGCAGGGCGAGGCGTGAGGCGGCGCTCGCCGCGGGATCCTCCGTCCGGCCGATCTCGTCTGCGGCGAAGATCACCCGCGCGCCGCGCTCGCCGGGGTCG
>DASUXK010000097.1:0-7281 GCA_036377935.1 Usitatibacter sp. | reverse complement strand
CCATCGACAGGATCAGGAACGCCTTGAGGGAAGCGCGCGGCGTGCGGTCCCAGATGAAGAGCAGCAGCGCGTAGGCGGTGGCGTAGAGGCGGCCCAGGTCGTTCGCGTGCATCCCGAGCGGCGAGAGGAACGAGCGCTCGTAGGTGCCGGCGAGCTGCGCGAGGCTCACGCCCGAGGCCACGATGAACACGATCACCAGCAACGCCATCACCCACATCGACACCAGCATCGGCGTGAGGAAGCGCGCCGTCGTGCGGCTGTGGCCGACCGCCACGCCCACCAGCATCGCGTAGAGCACGAGGAGTAGCGGCTTCATCACGAGGTCGCGGATGTAGCCGCCGGGGCCGTCGTACTCGATCCATTCGAGGTCGCGGAACATGCCCGGGATCTCGTGCACGTGGGAGACGCCCAGCACCGCGCCGGCGAGGATCGGCAGGATGTAGAGGAAGATCAGCGGGCGGCTGGCGAGCGCCTTCAGCGCGCCCTGGCCCGCGTGCGCGAGGAGGTAGGAGCCGAGCGTCGTCGCGAGCAGCAGGTTCAGCGGGTTGAGCCCCGAGATCCCGAACATCGAGTGCGGGAAGAGGAAGCTCGACGAGATGGGCATGATGAGGATCAGCAGCACCACGCCCCAGCGGAAGTCGCGCAGGCAGAACACGCACGCGACGAGCGAGACGCAGATGAGCGCCGCGCCGGGCCCGGCGACCGCCACGGCCGCGCCCCACACCACGCCGAAGGCGAGGAGCCCCAGGACGACGGCTACGCGGCGCACGCGCGCGTCGCCGAGGACCGAAGGCATCGGGATCGCGGCCATCTACGCGCTCCTCTTGCCGACGAGGCGCTCGCGCGCGCCCGCGGGCATCGCGGCGAGGAGCGAGGCGACGAACCCGCGCTGCGCGGCGTAGGCCGCGCGCGGGTCGCGCGAAAGGCTCGAGACGCGCACCAGCATGCCGTCGGGCACGCGTCCCGCGAACCCCGCGGCGAGCTGCACGCGCAGCCGCTCCAGGCGCCCGAGCACCACGCGATCGCCCATCGTGAACCAGTAGGTGACGGGCTCGGAGCGCGCGCCGTGCACCGCGACGAAGCGCGTCACGGGGATGGAGCGGCCCGCGGCCTCGAGCCGGCCGCGCTCGAGGCCGGAGATCGAGAAGCCCTGCGCCGAGTAACAGACTTCCTGGCGATGCGCCTTCAACGCGTCGCTCTGGTCGCCGCCGTACGCGACGGTGAGCATCATCCGTTCGCCGGCCGAGTTCACGTACGTGCGCGCGGCGATCGCGTCGTAGAGGCGGTCGAGCCGCGCCTGCACGTCGGGCGTGGGGGCGATCGGAGCGAGCGCCGGATCGAGCCGCCAGTCGCCGAACGCCGCCGGCAGGACCGCCTGCAGGTCGATCGGCCGAACGACGGGTTGCGGCACGAGCGCCGGCGTCATCAACGCGATTGCGGCGATCGCGGTGGCCGCGCCGAGAAGCGACCCGGTCTTATGCGCGTGATTCGATTGCACGGGCACGCGATGACGATCGACGCCCGCCTTGCGCGCATCCGCGCCTCCCATCATCCAATCCACCGCCCCCAGCATCGCCAGCGCCGCCACGTACACCACCATCCCCGCGAGCCCGTGCACGAATCCGTGCACCGCCCCATCGCCGAAGTAGTAGACCGCGAGCGCGAGCACCAGCACGCGCAGCACGTTCGCCGCGATCGCGATCGGCACGACCGCGGCGAGGAGCAACGCCGCGCGCCTGCGCAACAGCCCGCCCGTGAAGTGCGCGTAGACCATCGCCATCGCGAAGAGCGCGGTGATCGAGCTCAGGCCCGAGCAGGCGTCGGCGATGAGCAGGGGATGGCCGCCCACGTCGAGCACCACGCCGCTTCGCGCCACGGGATAGCCCGCCGCGCCGAGCAGCGTCGCGACCGACGACGACACGATCTCCTTGAGCGGCGCGGTCGCCGCCGAGATCACGAAGCCCGGCAGCGGGACGAGGAAGGCGAGGAAGGCGAGCGCGAAGCCGAAGCGCGCGACGAGCCGCCAGCCGCCGGCCACGAGGAGCAGCCCCGCGAACACCGGCAGGTGCGAGCCCACCTCGAAGAGCGCGATCGACTGCGAGCGGCCGACGGCGTAGAGCGCGAGCCCGGCCAGGAGCAGCGCCGCCCCCGCGAAGGGCGCGGGCCGGCCCGCGGGCGCGGCGAGCGCGGCGCGGTCGCGCCACACGAGCCACGCGAACACCGCGAGCACGATGGGGCCGTGCGCGTACTCGTCGTCGCGCCACAGGCCGTGCGCGAGCGCCCAGTACGTCGGCGCGTAGGCGAGCGCGATCGCGGCGAGAACGGCAAGCCAGGAGCTCCAGCGGCGCGGCCGGGCGGCCGGCAGCGCGCGCTCCCCGAGGACCGTGGGCATGGCGGCCCTCAGTAGTCGTTGATGACGGTGCCGACGACGCGCGCGCCGGTGGCCGCGAGCTCGCGGATCACCTTCGAGGTGTCCTCCACCGAGGTGTGGTTCTTGCGCGTGACGACCAGCGCGTCGCCGGCGCGGAACGTGATGCCCTGCGCGTCGGCGTAGCGCGCGGCGGGCGGCGTGTCGAGGATCACCACGTCGTTCACCGCCTGCAGGTCCTTCACGAGCGCGGCGAACGCGGGCCGCGAGAGGAGCTCCTGCGGGTTGGGCGGGAGCGGCCCCGCGGGCAGCACCGACAGGCGCGAGAGCCCCACCACCGGGAACGTCGCCTGGTGCTCGCCGCGCCCGGATAGCACCGTCGACAGGCCGTGCCCCGCGGGAAGGCCGAAGATCTGCGCCTGGCGCGGCTTCCTCAGGTCCGCGTCCACGAGCAGCACGCGCGCGCCGAGCTGCGAGAACACGATCGCGAGGTTCGCCGCGAGGTAGCTGCGGCCCTCGCCCGAGTGCGGGCTCGTCACGACCAGCGCGTTGCGGCCCTGCTCGCGGTTGTACCAGCGGATGAGGAGCTGCGTGCGCAGCGCGCGCAGCTCCTCGGTGCGCGGATGGAACGGCGCGAAGGCGGCGACGAGCTCGCGGCTCGCGTGCACCGCGCCGGTCTTGCCGGGCGTCAGGTGGGGGAAGTCGTACTGCTTGGCGAGCGCGTAGCGGACTTCCTCGTCGGTGACGAGGCCCAGGCGCACGGCGGCCTCGCCGAAGCGCACGCCGTGGGCACGCTGCACGTCGAGGACGCGCTCGATCTCGCGCGCCGAGAGCTTGCCCTCCTCGACGAGGATCGCGCCGATGGGCCGCTCCGAGCGCGCGAGCGCGCGCTGGGAGTCGATGGACAGGACTTTTTCCGGGTTGTGCAGGGTGTTCATGGGTTCTCCTGGCGGCTTCTTTCGGGCGGGCTCGGTCAAGCGGGTCCGGGAAGCGCGCGGGGCGGATCGGCGCCGCCCAGCAGCCGCGAGGGCTGCCAGGGGTGCAGCGTGCCGAGGAGCGGCGCGTCGAGCGTGCCGTCCAGGTCCGCCGTGGAGCGCACGCGCCGGTCCATCAGCTCGAGCAGGAACACCGCGCCCAGGCCCAGCATCAGCCCCACGATCACGCCGAGCGCGATGTTGAGCGGCACGTTCGGCTTCGTCGGGTGCGTGGGCTCGGTCGCCGGGTTGAGGATCGTCACGTTGGTCGACCGCGCGCCGCTCTCGACCTTGTTCACGAGGTAGCGTTGCAGCGCCGCCTCGTAGGCCTTCTGCGCGGTGTCGACGTCGCGCATCAGCACGAGCGACTGGTCGCGCGCGTCGCGCAGCGCGATCACCTTCGCGCGCTGGTCGGCGAGCGCGCGCTGCAGCTCGGCGGCGTGCATCTGGTTCTGGCGCGCGGCGCTCGCGACGCTCGCCACGACCCGGTGCACCTCGGCGCGCAGCTTGCCGCTCAGCGCGTCGACCTCCGACTTCTGCTGGCGGTACTCCGGATGGTTCGGGCCCAGGCGCGTGGACAGCTCCTGCAGCTTCGCCTCGGCGGTGAGGAGCTGGCCCTTGAGCGTCTGGATGAGCGGGTTCGCCTGCACCTCGGGCAGGTCCTCGGTGGAGCTCACGGCGCGCGACTGGCGCATGCGCGACTGCGCGTCGTACATCGCGTTCTGCGCCTGCAGCGCCTGCGTCGAGAGCTCGGCGAGGCGCGCGTTCTCCACGTCGACGCGCTCGTCGCTCGCGATGATGCCGTGCTCGCGCTGGAACTTCGCCAGGCGCTCCTGCGCGGTCTCGAAGTCCTTGCGCAGGCCCTTGAGCTGATCGTCGAACCAGGCCGCGGCCTTCTTCGTGGGATCGACGCGCAGGCGCAGGTTCACGTCCATGTACGCGTCGGCGAAGGCGTTCGCGGCCTTGGCCGCGAACTTCGGGTCGTGGGCCGAGTACATGATCTGGATCACGCTCGAGCGCGAGGTGTCGACGCGCAGGCTCGTGAGGAGCGCGCCCGCGAGCCAGTCCTCGATCGAGCCGTGGGCGCCCGACTCCGCGAACGCCTTGCGCACGGCCGGGTCCTGCGCGAGCTTGAGGTCGTCCACCACCTTGAGCGCCACGCGCCGGCTCTGGATCACGTCGACCTGCGTCTGCATGTAGCCCGCCTCGGCGCGCGCCGGCTGGGTCGCGGTGGTGAGCGATTGGGCGTCGCGGTCGTCGACCAGCACGGCGACGGTCGCGGTGTAGGTCCGAGGCAGCAGCATCGTCACGACGATGGCCGCGGCGGCGGTGCCCACGAAGAGCGAGAGGAACACCCACAGGCGGCCGCGCAGGGCGAGGAGGAATTGCTGGACGTTCATGGCTTCGGGTTCTTCCGGTTGGCTGTGCGCGGGAGTTGTGCGGTCGGTCTTCTCGGTTCTCAGAACAGGCTTTCGCTCACGTAGATCACGTCGTCTTCCTTGACGGGATCGGTGAGGCGCGCGTCGATCTCGCGCACGCCGTTGGGCGTGTGGCGCGCGATCTTGATGCCGCGCTGCGTGCCGCGGGGCGTGAGGCCGCCGCCGAGGGCGAGCGCCTGCATCACGGTCATGTTCGGCTCGAGGCGGTAGGCGCCGCCCTTCTGCACCTCGCCGTAGATGTAGACCATGGGCGCCTTCTCGACGTAGATCGTGTCGCCCGGGTTCAGGCGCACGTTGCTGGAGAGGTCGCCGCTGCGGAAGATCGAGTCGAGGTCGATGTCGCGCTTCACCGTCTTGCCGCCCTCGTTGGAGACGAGCGTCACGCGCTGCGAGCCCGCGGGCGCGATGCCGCCGGCGGCCGCGATGAAGTCGGTGAGCCGCGAGTTCTGCGAGTCGAGCGGGTAGCGGCCGGGCTTGTTCACGGCGCCCAGCACCGCGACCTGGCGGCTGTTCACCTGCGCGAGCGCGACCGTCACCTCGGGATGCACGACGAACTTGCCGTCGCGCAGCTTGCGTTCGATGAGGCTGCCGGCCTGCGCGGGCGTCATCCCGGCGACCTTCACCTCGCCGATCAGCGGGAAGAGGATCGTGCCGCGCTCGGAGACGCGCGCCTCGGTGTTGAGGTCGGGGTTGCGGAAGACGCTGATCTTCACCTGGTCGCCCACGCCGAGGGACTCGAGGGCGGCGTCGCTCGCCGCGCTCGGGATCTCGATGGCGGCGGCGGGCGCGGCGGGCGTCACCGTCGCGATCGTCAGCGGCGGGCGCGCGGCCGCGAGCCCGGCGAAGCCGGCGGCGAGCACGAAGAGCGCCGCGGCGGCGAGGCGCGCGGCACGCAGTTCGTCGGGGGTGTGGCGGGAATCGTTCATGATCTCGGTTCCTTTGCGGGGGCCGCGACGGACGCGGCGAGGTGCAGGTCGGCGGGAGAATCGAAAGTCGGTTCGAGGGCGGCGTGCACGGCGAAGGCGCCGTCGCGCGGGGGCTTGCGGGTGCGGCCGCGCGCGCCGGGACCGGCGAGGTACTCGATGCGCGCCTCGCCGCGCAGGCGGTCGATCTCCTCGCGCGCGAGCTCGAGGCGGCGGCGCGAGGCGAGGAAGGCTTCGATCGTCGGCGCGGCTTCGGCCTCGGCGAGCGGCGCGGGGATCGAGCGCACGAGCTCGACCACTTCCAGCCGGCCTTCGTCCTGGATCACGGCGGCCTCGCCGTCCTTCATCGTTCGCAGCCGCGCGAGGAGCGCGAGCGGCACGGCTTCGGCGGGCTCGGTCGTCTCGCGCACGTCGAAGCGCAATCCTTCCCGCGCGAGCCACGCCTCCACCGCGTGGGCGTCGCCCCGGAGGGCCACTTCGCGCAGCGCCGCGGCGCGGCGCGCGGCGCCCTCGACGGCGAGCCGGCGCAGCGAGTAGATGCGGCGCGCTTCGAAGAGCGCGGGGTTCGCGACGTAGAACGCGTGCACCTGGGCGGGATCGGGCCGCGCGCGCTGCGCGACGGCGCGGTCGAGCCAGGCGCGCGCGAGGATGCGGCGGCGGCTGTCTTCGAGCTTGCGCAGGACCTCGGGATCGCGGTCGATGCGCGCCGCGAGGGCCTTCTGCACCAGCAGTTCCTCGTCGATCGCCGCCTCGAGCGCGCGCGAGGCGGTCCCCTTGGTCGCGTCGTCCGCGATCGCCGCGTCCACCCGCGCCAGGGGCACATCGCCCCCGTTCACGCGCGCGGCCACGTCGCGGGGCGCGGAGCCCTCGTCGCGGGCGCAGGCGGTCGCGGCCATGGCGGCGGCGACCGCGGCGGCGCGCAGCATCGCGGAGCGGTTCATGGCGTCCTAGGAGCGGCGCGAGCGGCGGCGCAGGATCCAGCCCACCATGCCGAGCCCGGAGACCATCATCAGCCACTCGGAAGGCTCGGGCACGGGCGTCACGGGCGTGACGGGCTGCAGCGGGATCGTGCCCGGCCGCCCGATGGCGTTGGCGCCGCCGGCGAGGGGATCGGGCCCGAACGCGCTACGGAACGAGGGGGAGAAAAGGTCGCCGTTGCGCGACAGCGGGTTGGCGGTGGAAGCGGCGCTCGCGGCCTGCTGCTGCCCGAAAGCCGCCGCGGCGAGGGTGGTCGCGGCAAGCGCGACCCAGCGGTAATGTCGTCTCATGGGGGTGTCTCCAGTGATGAGACAACCCTATGGCTTCCGCGTGACAGCCTTCGGCCCGGGCGGGCGGAGGCGCATCCTCCGAAAGGACTAGGGCCGCGAGAGCGGCCCCGCGGATCGGTCGGTCAGAAGGAGATCCGGGCGAGGATGTTCGCCGTGTCGTCCTTGTAGTCGGCGAGCGGGACGGTCGAGGTGCGCATCTCGTGGGCGTAGCCGCCCTGCAGCAGGATCTTCCGCGTCGGCCGGTAGCTCAGGCCCACGCCGAAGGTGCGCACGCGGTGCGAGTAGTCGCCGCCGAAGAGCACGTCGTTG
>DASUXK010000096.1:0-3133 GCA_036377935.1 Usitatibacter sp. | reverse complement strand
GTTGCTGCTCGAGAGGAAGTTGCCGCTCGAAATGCCGAAGAAGGAGAGCTCGTCGCCGTACTTCTTGAACGGCGTGTCCATGCGGCCGAGCTTGATGTCGCCCCAGTGCCGGCCGGCGAGGCCGACGAAGGAGTTGCGCGTGGCGTAGTCGCTGTCGTTCGAGTCGACGTGGAACTGGGTCTCGAGCTGGAAGATCGCCTTGAGGTCGTGGTTCAGCATCTCCTGGCCGCGCACGCCGAGGCGCGAGTTGCTCGAGGACATCTCGGTGCGGCGGATGATCTTGTCCTCGCCCGTCGGGGTGCCCGCGAACGTGGCCACGTCCGTGCCCGGGTCGGTCGCGCCGGAACCGTGGGGGACGATGATCTCCGGGTAAGCCTTGCCGTAGAGCTCGACGACGTTCTTGTCGCTCCACCCCTTCGCCGATGCGGTCGGAACCACGAAAGCCGCCGCGACGGCCGCCAGCAGGATCTTCTTATGCACGCTTGCCTCCTTCCGTTTTGTTCGTTTTCCCGTCGTTCCTGCATACGGAACGCGAGTGTTTAAAGCGGAACGACTGGCCAAGAGAGTAAAGGGGGCGCCCGCCGCCCGTCAAGGGAATCGGCGAAATTCCTGTATCAGGAACGCAACAGGCATGTCGCGCACCGCGGGCCCCAATGAAAACGGGCGCCTCGCGGCGCCCGTCGAAGTGCTGCCGGCGGCGCTCAGAACGAGTGGTTGATGCCCAGCGCCCACTGCATGATGTCCTCGCCCACGGAGGGATCCTGCAGATCCGAGTTGTTGTAGCGCGCGGAGAAGCCGTTCTTGAGCAGCGCGCCCATGAAGAAGACGTAGGTGCGCGGCGAGAAGTAGTACGAGACGCCCGCCTGGAGCTGCGAGCCGTCCAGGCCGTCGGTGTTGCACTCGGCGTCCACGCGCGAGCACGTGCCCTTCGTGGCCCGGATGTACTGCACGGCGGTGCGCCACGACTTGCTCCAGCGCGCGTCCCAGATGAACTGGTACGCGTCGTTCTTGTACGAGCGCGCGCGGCCCGCCAGCGTCGCATCCTCGTCGTATTTCTTCTGGATCCAGTCGGCCTCGATCCTGTGCACCTTGTTGATCTTGTACTCGAGCATGGCCTGCACGGCCTTGTCCTTCGAGTGCACGGCGTTGTCGTTGAAGTTCGACATCGCGCTCGGGACGTTGCGCGACAGGCCGAAGAGGTCCCAGTGCTCCTCGTACGCGAGCGAGGCCTTGATCGGGCCGCGGGCGTACTCGACGCCGGCCGACCACACGTGCGCCTTGCGGCTCGCCGTGTCCGCCTCGTTGGTGGAGTACTGCACCGCGAAGTCCAGGCCGCCCCACACCGGCGACTCGTACTGGATCGCGTTCTGGCGGCGCAGGTGGAAGCTGGAAGCGGAGTTGGTGCCGAAGCCCGTCTTGCGCAGCACGTTGCTCGACGAGACGAAGTTGCCGCTGCCGACGCTCAGGAAGGAGATGTCGTCGCCGTAGGTCTTGAAGGGCGTGTCCATGCGGCCCAGCTTGATCGCGCCCCAGCCCTTGCCGGCGAGGCCGACGAAGGAGTTGCGTTGCGCGAAGGCCGAATCGTTGGAATCGACGTGGAACTCGGTCTCGAGCTGGAAGATCGCCTTGAGGTCGCCCCCGAGGCGCTCCTGTCCGCGCACGCCGAGGCGGGAATTGCTGGAGGACATCTCGGTGCGGCGGATGATGCTGTTCTCGCCGCTCGGATGTCCCGCGAAGGTCGCGACGTCCGCGCCCGCGTCCGTGGCGCCGCGGCCGTGGGGAACGATGATCTCGGGATACGCGCGGCCGTAGAGCTCGACCACGTTTTCGTCGCCCCAGTCCTTGGCCTGGGCGGCGGTGGGGACGACGAACGCGGCCGCGAGGGCCAGCGCCAGCGTCTTCTTCTGCATGTCTTCTCTCCTCGGTTGGGGGGGCGAACGTTCCTCATGGAGGAACGTGATTCCAACGGCTCGCCGCAGCGTAGAGTCGCGCCGAGCCCGAGTCAAGAAATATGCGAAGCGCCGAGCGCTGCGTGTGGCAACGGCGCTACACCGTCACGCCTGCGCGGCCACCTTCGGCGGCAGCTCCGCGAGCTCCGACTTGTAGGCCTCGTCCATGCGCGACTGCAGCCCGTGCTTCGCGAGCGCCTCCGAGAACATGCGGCGGATCTCCGGAGACTCGTCGGCATAGTCGATCTGGTCGCCGCCCAGGCGCTTGCTGATCCAGGCCTTGGGAACGCCCTGCGCGTTGCGGATCGCCACGCCCTCCTGCTTGAACGCGAGGTAGCGCGCGGGCGCGGTGCCGGTGTTGAAGTGCTGGTGGAACCACATGTTGGGCGGCGTGATGAGCGTGCCCTCGCGCCACTCGTAGCGTTTGGGCTTCTCGCCCTCGGGCCACATCAGGCTGTAGCCCTCCCCGCTCATGATCATCACGTAGGCGCCGGGCCCGTGGGCATGGGCCTTCTTGTAGGTGCCGATCGGGAACTGCGAGATGTGGCTGTTCGTGGTGCCCTTGGCCATGTTGAAGCGGATGTGACCGCCGCCGGCCCCGCGCTCCTTGGCCGGGATCAGGGGAAGGTTGATCGCATCGGCGACGAAGTTGGTATCGAGGAGGAGGCCCTTCTGCTCCCCCTTGTTGGCGAAGAAGTCCGGTTCGCCGCTGAAGCGCTCGCGGAAATCGTGCTGGGTGCCGAAGATGAAGTCCAGGTCGCCGAACGCGTTGATGATCGCCGGTGCGTTGGTGACCGAGACGAAGCGCGCGGCATCCTTGCCCGAGGCGTTGAAGTGCTGGTGCGCGGTGTTGAGCGGGATCGCGAAGATCGCGCCCGCCTTCCATTCGAACGTCACCTTCGCGCCGGCGTCGTTCCACACCGTGGTGGAGCCGCGACCGTCCAGCACGTAGATCATCTCCTCGAAGAGATGGCGCCACGGCGCGAGCTCGCCGCCCGGCGGGATCTCGCAGACGTACGCGCTGTTCGAGGTGCGCGAGGCGTCGTGGTCGAGGGCCGCGGCTACGACCTGCACGTGGACTACGACGTGGAGATCACGGACACCTACCACTGGTCGCCGCAGAAGGAAGTGAAGCGCTACGAGTGGGAGGCGGGCGACGTGATCTACATCCCGCCCAACACCGC
>DASUXK010000095.1:0-4836 GCA_036377935.1 Usitatibacter sp. | reverse complement strand
CGGCGGTGCAGCTCTACGGCCTGCGCTCCTCGAGGAACGCGGGCATCGGCGACTTCACCGACCTGCGCCATTGCGCGGAAGTGTGGGGCGAGCGCGGCGGCGCCATCGTCGGCACCAACCCGTTGCACGCGCTGTCGCTGCGCGACCCCGGCCACGCGAGCCCGTACAGCCCCTCGAGCCGGCTCTTCCTCAACCCGATCTACCTCGACGTCGAGGCGATCGACGACTTCGCCGAGATCGCCGCGGCCGACGCGGGCTTCACCGCGCGCTGGCGCGCCGAGTGCGAGAAGCTGCGCGCCTGCGGCCACGTCGACTACGCCGCGGTGGCGCACGCGAAGCGCGCGACCCTCGAGACGCTCTACGGCCACTTCGCGCGCCGCCACCTCGAGCCCGGCACGGCGCGCGCGCGCCTCTTCGCGCAGTTCCGCGCGAGCCGCGGCCAGGCGCTGCGCCACCACGCGCTGCACGAGGCGCTCGCCGAGTTCCACGGCACGCACTGGCGCGAGTGGCCCGACGAGCATCGCGATCCCGACGGCGAGGGCGTGCGCCGCTTCGGGCGCGAGCACGCGCAGCGCGTGGCGCTGCACGAGTACCTGCAGTGGCAGGCGGACCTGCAGCTCGCGCGCGCGCAGGAAGCCTGCCGCGACCTCGGCATGGCGGTGGGCCTGTATGCCGACCTCGCGATCTCGATCGGGCCGGACGGCTCCGAGGCGTGGGCGAACCAGCACCTCTATGCGCTGGGCGCGGCCGTGGGCGCGCCGCCCGACGCCTTCGCGCCCCGCGGGCAGGATTGGGGATTGCCGCCGCTCGATCCGTGGCGCCTGCGCGAGGCCGCCTACGCGCCGTTCATCGCGACGCTGCGCGCGAACATGCTGCGCGCCGGCGCCCTGCGCATCGACCACGTGATGGGCCTCGCGCGTCTGTGGTGGGTGCCCGCGGGCCACGAGCCCGGCGAGGGCGCGTACGTGCGCTATCCGCTCGAGGACCTGCTGGGCATCCTCGCGCTCGAGAGCCATCGCGGCCGCTGCCTCGTGATCGGCGAGGACCTGGGCACCGTCGCCGACGACCTGCGCCGCGCCCTCGAGGCGAACGAGGTCCTCTCCTACCGGCTCGTGCTCTTCGAGCGCAACGGCGAAGACTTCAAGCCGCCGGCCGAATATCCGCGCCGCGCGCTCGTCGCCTGGTCCACGCACGACCTGCCGACGTTCGCCGGCTGGTGGCGCGCGGAGGACGTCGCGACGCGCGCGAAGCTCGGGATGCTGGACGAAGGCGCGGCCGCGAAGGAACGCGACGACCGACGCCGCGCCCGCGGCGCGCTCATCGCGCGCCTGCGGCACGAGGGCCTCGCGGGCGAAGGCGCGAATCCCGACGGCCCGCTCACCGGCGACATCGCGGTGGCGGTGCAGGCGCTCGCGGCGCGCACGCCCGCCGCCGTGATGGTCGTGCAGATGGAGGACGTGCTGGAGATCGCCGAGCAGGCGAACCTCCCCGGCACCGTCGACCAGCATCCCAACTGGCGGCGCAAGCTGCCGCTGCCGATCGAGGCGTGGCCGCGCGACGCGCGCGTGCGCCGCCTCACGCGCACGCTCGCGGCGATCCGCGGCAAGACGCGCGCGAGGCGCGAGCGCCCGCCGGGCCTGGAGCGCGCGCGCATCCCGCTCGCCACCTACCGCCTGCAGCTGCACGGCCGGTTCACGTTCCGGGACGCGACGGCGCTCGTGCCCTACCTCGCGAAGCTCGGCGTGAGCCATGTCTACTGCTCGCCGTTCCTGCGCGCGCGCCCGGGCAGCACCCACGGCTACGACATCATCGACCACGACGCGATCAACCCCGAGATCGGCACCGCCGCCGACCTCGAGGCGTTTTCCGCGAGCCTGCGCGAGCACGGCATGGCGATGATGATGGACATCGTGCCCAACCACATGGGCGTGCTCGCGGCCGACAACGCGTGGTGGCAGGACCTGCTCGAGAACGGGCCCGCCTCGACGCTCTCGGACTTCTTCGACGTCGACTGGCGCCCGCCCGCCGAGTACCTCGCCAACCGCGTGCTGCTGCCGGTGCTCGGCGACCACTACGGCGTGGAGCTCGCGGCGGGCCGGCTGGTGCTCGGCTTCGACGGCGCCACCGGCGCCTTCGCCGTGCACTACCACGCGCACCGCCTGCCGATCGACCCGCGCGAGTACCCGCGCATCCTCGCGCTCGCGCTGCGCGAGCTGGAAGCGGCGGGACCCGAGGCCGGGCACGCGGCGCAGGCGCTGCACTCGATCACCGGCGCGCTCGCGAATCTGCCGCGGCACGACGAGCGGCGCCGTCCGCTGGTCGACGAGCGCAACCTGCAGAAGGAGGTCCTCAAGGCGCGCCTCGCCTCGCTCGCGCGCTCCAACGGCGCGGTGGCGCGCGCCATCGCGAGCGCGGTGGAAGCGCTCAACGGGCGCGCCGACGATCCCGCGAGCTTCGACGCGCTGCACGAGCTGCTCGAGGCGCAGCCGTATCGCGTGGCCTTCTGGCGCGTCGCCTCCGACGACATCAACTACCGGCGCTTCTTCGACATCAACGACCTCGCGGCCCTGCGCCAGGAGGACGAGGCGGTGTTCGAAGCCACGCACCGCCTGGTGGTGAAGCTGGTGAACGACGGGCTGGTGGAGGCGCTGCGCATCGACCATCCCGACGGGCTCTACGATCCCAAGGAGTATTTCGCGCGCCTCCTCGCCGCGTGCAAGCGGCCGCCCTACGTGGTGGTCGAGAAGATCGTCGCCCCCTTCGAGAACGTGCCCGAGAGCTGGGCGGTGCACGGGACCACGGGCTATCGCTTCGCGAACGTGGTGAACGGGCTCTTCGTGGACTCCGCCTCCGAGGCGCGCCTCACGCGCACCTACCAGCAGTTCATCGGCGACGAGACGCCGTTCGAGACGCTGGCGCGGCGCGCCAAGCGCGACGTGCTGCGCACGGCGCTCGCGAGCGAGCTCACCGTCCTCACGAGCCGCCTCACGCGCATCGCCCGCGCCGACCGCAACACGCGCGACCTCACGTTCAACACGCTGCGCGACGGCCTCATGGAGGTGCTCGCCGCCTTCCCCGTGTACCGGACGTACATCGACGACCAGGTGCACGCCGACGACCGCCGCTACATCGACTGGGCGGTCGCGCGCGCGCGCGCCGACAGCCGCGCCGCCGACGTGGACGTGTTCGACTTCATCCGCGACGCGCTCACCTGCGAGCTGCCGGTGCGCTCGCCCGCGCTCGCCGCCTCGGTGCGCCACTTCGCGCGCAAGTTCCAGCAGGTCTCGGCGCCCACGATGGCGAAGGGCGTCGAGGACACCGCGTTCTACCGCTACAACCGCCTCGCGTCGCTGAACGACGTGGGCGGCGACCCGGTCGAGTTCGGCTTCCCGCCGGCCAAGTTCCACCGCGCGAGCGCGCACCGCGCCAAGCACTGGCCGCACACGATGCTCGCCACCTCCACGCACGACAACAAGCGCTCGGAGGACGTGCGCGCGAGGATCGACGTGCTCTCGGAGCTCGCCGCGGGCTGGCGCCTGCGCCTGCGGCGCTGGCACCGCATGAACCTCGCGCGCAAGACGCTGGTGGACGACGTGCCCGCGCCCTCGAAGAACGACGAGTACCTGCTCTACCAGGTGCTGCTCGGGAGCTTCCCGCCGGGCGAGCCCGACGCGGCCGCGCTCGACGCCTACCGCGAGCGGATCGTGGAGTACATGCGCAAGGCGATGCGCGAGGCGAAGGTGCGCACGAGCTGGGCGCGCGTGAACGAGGAATACGAGGCCGCCGCGACCGCGTTCGTGAGCGCCCTGCTCGACGCCCGCGCGGCGAACCCTTTCCTCGAGGATCTGCGCGCGACGGCGAAGACGGTGGGATGGCTGGGGTTCCTCAACAGCGTCGCGATGGTGGCGGTGAAGTACACCTCGCCCGGCGTGCCCGACTGCTACCAGGGCAACGAGATCCTCGACCTCTCGCTCGTCGATCCCGACAACCGCCGGCCGGTGGACTACGGCGTGCGGCGCGAGATGCTCGACGCCTTGTCGGCGCTGCCGGACGCGCCCGGGCAAGCAGCGCTTCGCGAGGTCTTCGGCGACGCGACGCGAGGGCGCGCGAAGCTCTTCGTGATGGCCCGGCTCCTGCGCCTGCGCCGCGAGCGCGAAGCGCTCTTCGCCGAGGGCGACTACACGCCGCTGCGCACCGGCGGCTCCCATGCGAAGCACGTCATCGCCTTCGCGCGACGCCGCGGCAAGGATTGCATCGTGACCGTCGTGCCGCGGCTCGTGGCCTCGCTGGGCGTGAAGGAAGGCGAGCTGCCCTGCGGCGCCCTCTGGGGCGACACGCGCGTGGAGCTGCCGTTCGCGGGCGAGGGCGTGGAGCCGCGCGATGCGATCAGCGGGCGGGTGCACTCGCTCGAAGGCAACGGGCTGGCGCTCGCGGCGCTCCTCGCCGAGGCGCCCGTCGCGGTGCTTTCCTGCTAGCCCTCGCGCGACTCCTGCAGCGCCTGCTCGAGCCGCGCCTGCGCCTCGAGCCACTCGTCCTCCAGCAGCGACACGCGCGCCTCGATCGCGGCGCGCCGCTTGAGCGTTTCCTGGAGCCGCTCGCGGTTGCCCGCTTCGTATGCGGCCTCGGAGGCGAGCCACGCCTCGGTCCCGGCGGACTCGCGCCGCAACGCCTCCAGCTCCTCCTCGATCTTCGCGATGCGCCGCTCGAACGGCCGGCGCGCGCGCGCCTCGCGCTGCCGCTGCTCGGCCTCGGCGCGCCGCTCCTCGCGTCGGTTCATCGACGGCGCGGCGGCGGCCGTTTCGCCGATGCCCGCGCGCGCATGATAGCGCCGCGCCC
>DASUXK010000094.1:0-6056 GCA_036377935.1 Usitatibacter sp. | reverse complement strand
CGCGTGGTGCTGGAATCCGAGGGAAAGCGGCACCATATTGCATTCGAGGATATCGATCGCGCCCGGCTGGTGCCGGACGTTTGAAGACAGTGGATTCCCGCCTGCGCGGGAATGACGAGGGAGTCATGAGTCGGGACATCTTGCTTCTGGTGGACGCGCTGGCGCGCGAGAAGAACGTCGCGAAGGACACCGTGTTCCTCGCGCTCGAGATGGCGCTCGCGTCGGCGACGAAGAAGCGGTTCAAGGACGAGGTGGACGTGCGCGTGGAGATCGACCGCGAGTCGGGCGACTACCGCGCCTTCCGCCGCTGGACCGTGGTGCCCGACGAGGAGCACGAGGAGCCGGCGCACCAGATCGCCATCACCGACGCGGTCGAGGAGAACGCCGAGGCCCAGGTGGGCGACGTCGTGGAGGAGCCGCTCGAGCCGGAGACCTTCGGGCGCATCGGCGCGCAGGCGGCGAAGCAGGTGATCCTGCAGAAGATCCGCGACGCCGAGCGCGAGCAGATCCTCAACGACTTCCTGGAGCGCGGCGAGTCCCTCGTCACCGGGACCGTGAAGCGCGCCGAGCGCGGCAACCTCATCGTCGAGTCGGGCCGCGTCGAGGCGCTCCTGCCGCGCGACCAGCTCATCGCCAAGGAGAACCTGCGCGTGGGCGACCGCGTGCGCGCCTACATCGCCAAGATCGACCGCGCCGCCCGGGGCCCGCAGCTCATCCTCTCGCGCGTGGCGCCGGAGTTCCTCGTGAAGCTCTTCGAGCTCGAGGTGCCGGAGATCGAGGAGGGGCTGCTCGAGATCAAGGCCGCGGCGCGCGACCCGGGCCTGCGCGCGAAGATCGCGGTGAAGTCCAACGACCCGCGCATCGATCCCGTCGGCACCTGCGTCGGCATGCGCGGCTCGCGCGTGCAGGCGGTGACCCAGGAGCTCGCCGGCGAGCGCGTGGACATCATCCTGTGGTCGCCGGAGCCGGCGCAGTTCGTGATCAACGCGCTCGCGCCCGCCGACGTGAGCTCCATCGTCGTGGACGAGGAGCGCCATTCGATGGACGTGGTGGTCGACGAGGACCAGCTCGCGCTCGCCATCGGCAAGGGAGGCCAGAACGTGCGCCTCGCCTCCGAGCTCACCGGCTGGCAGCTGAACATCATGACCACCGAGGAGCGCGAACAGAAGAGCGAGCAGGAGACCTCGGTCGTGCGCGCGGTCTTCATGGACAAGCTCGACGTGGACGAGGAGGTGGCCGACATCCTGGTGCAGGAAGGATTCACGTCGCTCGACGAGGTGGCCTACGTGCCGATCAACGAGATGCTCGAGATCGAGGCCTTCGACGAGGAGACCGTGAACGAGCTGCGGCGCCGCGCGAGGAACGCGCTGCTCACCGAGGCGATCAAGAGCGAGGAGACCGTGGAGCACGCCGCCGAGGACCTCCTCGGCATGGATGGCATGGACAACCAGACCGCCCGCGTTCTCGCCTCCAAGGGCATCACCACGATGGACGCGCTCGCCGACCTCGCCACCGACGAGCTCACCGAGATGACCGGCATGGACGCCGAGCGCGCGAACAAGCTGATCATGAAGGCCCGCGAACCCTGGTTCAAGGAACAGGCGCAGGCGTGAAACGCACTAGAACGCAGCGAGTAGGAGAATAGTCACCCCATGGCAAAGTCGAACGTCACCCAATTCGCCGAGGAGCTCAAGCTCCCGGTCGCCCTTTTGCTCGAGCAGCTCGGCGCTGCCGGCGTGAAGAAGAAGGCCGGTGACGACGCGATCACGGAGCAGGACAAGACGCGCCTGCTCGATTACCTGCGCGAGATGCACGGCAACAAGGAAGAGAAGAAGAAGATCACGCTCACGCGCAAGCAGACCACCGAGATCAAGAAGGCCGACGCGACCGGCAAGGCGCGCACCATCCAGGTGGAGGTGCGCAAGAAGCGCACCTTCGTGAAGGTCGACAAGCCCGAGGCCGCGCCCGAGCCGGTGAAGGCCGCCGCGCCCTCCGCGCCGATCATCGACGAGGAAGAGGTGCGCAAGCGCGAGGCCGAGGCGAAGCGCCAGGCCGAGCTCGCCGCGCGCCAGGCCGCCGAGGCCGAGAGCAAGGCGAAGCGCGCGAAGAAGCAGCAGGAAGAGGCGGCCGCCGCCGCCGCGGCGCCCGCGGCCGAGGCGCCCGCCGCCGAAGCCGAAGCGCCGAAGAAGAAGCGCCTCGTGCGCAAGAAGGGCGAGGAAGCGGCGACCGAGGCCGAGGCCCCGGTCCTCGTGGAAGTGAAGCCGGAGGCGCCGCGCGTCGAGGCGGGAGCGCCGGCCCAGGCGCAGGCGCCGGGCGCCACCGAGGGAACGCTGCACCGGCCGGCGCCGAAGCCCGGCGAGAAGGCCGACAAGAAGCCCGCCAAGCGCGCCGCCAAGCCCGCCTCCGCGTGGGTGGACGACCAGGCGCGCCGTCGCGCCATGAAGACCCGCGGCGACACGACCGGCGGGCGCGACGCGTGGCGCAGCCGCGCCGGCGCGCGCCATCGCGGCGACGAGGAAGGCGGCAGCGGCTTCTCCGCGCCCGTCGAGCCGAAGGTGATCGAGGTGCTCGTCCCCGAGACGATCACCGTGGGCGACCTCGCGCACAAGATGAGCGTGAAGGCGGCCGAGGTCATCAAGGTCATGATGAAGATGGGCTCGATGGTCACCATCAACCAGGTCCTCGACCAGGACACGGCGATGATCGTCGTGCAGGAGATGGGCCACGTCGCGAAGCCCGCCAAGCTCGACGACCCGGAGGCGTTCCTCGTGGAAAGCGCCGCGGCCGACGAGGCGCACGTGGAGCAGCGCCCGCCGGTCGTCACGGTGATGGGCCACGTCGACCACGGCAAGACCTCGCTCCTGGACGCGATCCGCAAGGCGCGCGTCGCGGTGGGCGAGGCGGGCGGCATCACGCAGCACATCGGCGCCTATCACGTGGAGACGCCGCGCGGCGTCGTGACCTTCCTCGATACGCCGGGCCACGAGGCCTTCACGGCGATGCGCGCGCGCGGCAGCCAGATCACGGACATCGTGGTGCTCGTGGTGGCCGCCGACGACGGCGTGATGCCCCAGACCATCGAGGCGATCAACCACGCCAAGGCGGCGAAGGTGCCGATCGTGGTCGCGGTGAACAAGATCGACAAGCCGGAGGCCAATCCCCAGCGGGTGAAGAACGAGCTGCTCACGCAGGAGGTGGTCGCCGAGGAGTTCGGCGGCGAGACGCAGTTCGTGGAGGTCTCGGCCAAGACCGGCCAGAACCTCGACAAGCTGCTCGAGGCGATCCAGCTCCAGTCCGAGGTGCTCGAGCTCAAGGCGCCGGTGCACGCGCCGGCGAAGGGCGTCGTGATCGAGTCGCGCCTGGACAAGGGCCGCGGCCCGGTGGCCACGCTCCTCGTGAAGTCGGGCACGCTCAAGAAGGGCGATGTCGTGCTCGCTGGCGCCGTGTTCGGCCGCGTGCGCGCGATGCTCGACGAGAACGGCAAGCCCATCTCCGAGGCGGGCCCCTCCATCCCCGTCGAGGTCCAGGGCCTGCAGGACGTGGCGCGCGCGGGCGACGACGTGGTCGTGCTCGCCGACGAGAAGAAGGCGCGCGAGATCGCGCTCTTCCGCCAGGGCAAGTTCCGCGACGTGAAGCTCGCCAAGCAGCAGGCGGCGAAGCTCGAGAACGTGTTCGACCAGCTCCAGGAAGGGGCGAAGTCGCTGGCGCTCATCATCAAGGCCGACGTGCAGGGCTCCTACGAGGGCCTCGCGCACGCGCTCGGCAAGCTCTCCACCGACGAGGTGAAGGTGAACATCGTCCACACGGGCGTGGGCGGCATCACCGAATCCGACGTGAACCTCGCGCTCGCCTCGAAGGCCGTGATCATCGGCTTCAACTCGCGCGCCGACGCCGCGGCGAGGAAGCTCGCCGAGCACTCCGGCGTCGACATCCGCTACTACAACGTGATCTACGAAGCCGTGGACGACGTGAAGGCGGCGATCAACGGCATGCTCGCGCCCGAGCGCAAGGAAAGCGTCCTGGGCACCGTGGAGGTGCGCAACGTGTTCCGCATCTCCAAGGTCGGCACGGTCGCCGGCTGCATGGTCACCGACGGCCTGGTGCGCCGCGGCGCGCAGGTGCGGCTCATCCGCGAAGGCGTGGTGGTGCACACCGGCGAGCTCGATTCCCTCAAGCGCTTCAAGGAGGACGTGCGCGAGGTGAAGGCGGGCTTCGAGTGCGGCCTCTCGCTCAAGAACTACAACGACGTCCACGTGGGCGACCATCTCGAGGTGTTCGAGGTGGTCGAAGTGGCGCGCACGATCGCCTGAGGCGCGCGATGCCCGCTCCCCGGCAGGCGCGCATCGCCGACCAGATCCAGCGCGAGCTGGCCGAGCTCGTCCGCCTGGAGATGCGCGACCCGCGCGTGGGCGGCATGGTGACGCTCACGGGCGTGGAGCTCACGCGCGACAAGTCGCACGCCAAGGTTTTCTTCACGGTGCTCGGCTCCCCGTCCGATGCGCAAGCCGCGCTCGAGGGCCTGCGCCGCGCCGCCGGGTTCCTGCGCTCGCAGCTCGCGCATCGCCTCACCACGCGCACCGTCCCGGAGCTTTCCTTCGAGTACGACGAGTCCGTGGAGCGCGGAGCGCGGCTCTCGCGCCTCATCGACGAGGCGGTGCGCCCGCAGGCGCCCGCCCGCCGCCCGCGCGGCCGCTCGTCGCGCTGAGGGGGCCGCCTGGCCCCGCGCGCGTCCCCCTGCGACGGGGTCCTGCTCCTCGACAAGCCGGCCGGGTACAGCTCGACCCAGGCGCTCGCGCGCGCCAAGCGCTTCCTCGGGGCGGCGAAGGCGGGCCACACCGGGACGCTCGACCCGTTCGCCACGGGGCTGCTGCCCCTCGTCTTCGGCGAGGCGACCAAGTTCTCGCGCTTCCTCATCGACGCGCGCAAGTCGTACGAGGCGGTCCTGGCGCTGGGCGTGGAGACGGCCAGCGGCGATCCCGAAGGCGAGGTCGTCGCGCGCCGGGATCCGGTCGTCGACCCCGCCCGCATCGATGAGGTGCTGGAGCGGTTCCTGGGGGAGCAGGAGCAGGTTCCGCCGATGCACTCCGCGCTGCACGTGAACGGCCGGCGCCTCTACGAGTACGCGCGCGCGGGCGAGGAGGTGGAGCGTGCGCCGCGCCGGATCGAGATCGACGCGATACGGCGGCTCTTCCTGCGCCCGGGGGAGCTTCGGATCGCGGTCTCCTGCTCGAAGGGCACGTACATCCGCGTGCTCGCCATGGACATCGGCCGGGCGCTGGGCTGCGGCGCCTCGCTCACGCAGCTGCGCCGGACCTCGGTGGGCCCCTTCCGGTTGGAGGAGGCCTGGACCCTCGAGGCCGTCGAGCGCGATCCCCAAGGAGCGCGCGCGGCGCTGCGGCCGCCCGAGTCCCTCGTCGGCGGCCTTCCCCGGGTCGACGCGGCGGCGGCCGAGGCGGAGCGGTTTTCCCAGGGGCAGGCGATCGCGGGCGGCGCCCCGCAGACGGCTCCCGAGGCGGCGGTCTTCGGGCCGGCGGACCGTTTCCTCGGGGTGGGATCGATCGAGGCGGGCGGGCGGATCGCGCCACTGCGGCTCATCGCACGAAACGAGCCCGGATGTCCCTGATTTGCTTGAGCTCCCCGGCGAAACCGCGCTAAAATGTCAAGTTCAATCGAGACGACACAAGCAAGAGAGCTCACCGGAGATTTTCCCCATGGCCGTCACTACCGCAGACAAGGCGCGCATCGTCGCCGACCACCAGCGCAAGAAGGGCGATACCGGCTCGCCGGAGGTCCAGATCGCGATCCTCACCGAGCGCATCAACATGCTCACCGAGCATTTCAAGACGCACGTCAAGGATTTCCATTCGCGCCGCGGGCTGCTCAAGATGGTGAGCCAGCGCCGCAGCCTGCTCGATTATCTCAAGCGCCGCAACGTCGAGGTATACCGCTCGCTGATCGAGCGCCTCGGCCTGCGCAAGTAAGGGCCCCCGCAGGAAACGCGAACCCCGCGAACGCTCCCGGCGCTTGCGGGGTTCTTCGCTTTCCGCGCGGCTCGT
>DASUXK010000093.1:0-2355 GCA_036377935.1 Usitatibacter sp. | reverse complement strand
GCTCAGCGATCCCGAGACGGTCTACCGGCAGCGGTATCTCGACGTGATCGTGAACGCGGAGTCGCGCGCGCGGCTGATGCTGCGTTCGCGCGTGGTGTCGCACATCCGCCGCTTCCTCGAGGACCGGAAGTTCATCGAGGTGGAGACGCCGGTGCTCGAGGCGACGGCGGGCGGCGCGGCGGCGCGGCCGTTCGTGACGCACCACAACGCGTTCGACATGGAGCTCTACCTGCGCATCGCGCCGGAGCTCTATCTCAAGCGCCTCGTGGTGGGCGGCATCGAGAAGGTCTTCGAGATCAACCGCAACTTCAGGAACGAGGGCATCTCGACGCGGCACAACCCCGAGTTCACGATGCTCGAGTTCTACGAGGCCTACCAGGACTACCACTACCTGATGGACCTCACCGAGGAGCTGCTGCGCGAATGCGCGCGCAATGTGCTCGGCACGACCACCCTCTCCTACCAGGGCGCCACCGTCGACCTCGGAAGGAAATTCGACCGCCTCACCATGGCCGAGGCGATCCACAAGTACAACCCGGGCTTCCCGCTGCACGCGCTCTCCGAGCCGCACTACCTCAAGGCGGCGCTCGCGCCCTTCGACGTGGAGGTGTTCCCGACCGACGGCGTGGGGATCCTGCAGCTCAAGCTCTTCGAGGCGACCACCGAGGAGAAGCTGGTCGAGCCCACGTTCATCGTCGCGCACCCGGTGGACGTCTCGCCGCTCGCGCGCGCGAACGACCGCAACCCCGCGATCACCGACCGCTTCGAGCTCTTCATCACCGGGCGCGAGTTCGCCAACGGCTTCTCGGAGCTGAACGACCCCGAGGACCAGGCGGCACGCTTCGCGGCGCAGGCGAAGGCGAAGGAAGCGGGCGACGAGGAGGCGATGTACTACGACGCCGACTACATCCGCGCGCTCGAGTACGGCCTGCCGCCCACCGCGGGCGAGGGCATCGGCATCGACCGGCTCGTGATGCTCTTCACCGACAGCCCGTCGATCCGCGACGTGATCCTCTTCCCGCAGCTGAAGTCGACCGAAGGCTGAGCGGCGCGCCCGCGTGAACGACTCGCTCCTCCACGTCCTGCTGGTCGCCGTTCCGCTCGCGCTCGTCCTGCCGGTGCTGTGGAGCCTCGCCCGCGCGCGCAGGGCCGAGCACCGGGCGCTCGCCGAGGCAAGCTCCGCACGCGACCGCCTCCACGATGCGCTCGAGGGCTCGCAGCTCGCCGTCTTCGACTGGGACACCTCGGGCGGGAACAGCATCCACCTGAGCCCCACCTGGCGCGCGATGCTGGGTTACGAGGACGTGGTCGAGACGCGCTGCACGGCGCAGGAGCTCTTCTCCCTGGTGCACCCCGACGACGTGCGGCGCGTGCGCGACGCGGCGGTCGATACGCTCAAGGGCCGCACCGCGCGCTACGACAACATCCACCGCGTGAAGCGCGTGGACAACACGTACGTGTGGATCCACAGCCGCGGCAAGGTGACGGCCCGGGACTCGCGCGGCTGGGCGCTGCGCTTCGCCGGCACGAACGCCGACATCACCGCGCGTGTCCACGCCGAGGAGCGGCTGAAGGAGCGCGAGATGCAGCTGCGCCAGCTCATCGACACGATGCCCGCGGCGATCGTGGTGTTCGGCGCCGACGAGCGGGTGCTCTTCCACAACCGCGCGTACCTCGAGCTCACGGGGCTCTCGGCCGAGGCGGTGAACGGCCGCAAGATGAAGGAAGTGACGGGCGAGGCGATGTACGCGGCGATCGAGCCGCACGTGCGCGCCGCCCTCGACGGGCGCACCGCGCGCTTCGAGCAGCAGGTGATGGACCCCATGGGGCGCACGGTCGACCTCGAGGTGGTGTACATGCCGCTGCGCGATTCGCACGGGCGGGTGACCGCCGCCATCACGGTGCGCTTCGACATCACGCGCCTGAAGGACCTCGACCGCATGAAGGACGGCTTCATCGCGGTGGCGAGCCACGAGCTGCGCACGCCGCTCACCTCGATGCGCGGCTCGCTCGGCCTGCTGCAGGGCGGTGTCGCGGGCGAGCTGAGCGACGAGGCGCAGGGCCTGGTCTCCATCGCGATGCAGAACTGCGAGCGCCTGGTGCGCCTCGTGAACGACCTCCTCGATCTCGAGAAGATCACCTCGGGCCACGGCGCCTTCCGCATCGCGCTCCTCGACTGGCCCGCGGTGCTCGAGCAGGCGATCGCGTCCAGCCGCGGGTTCGTGGAATCCTACGGCGTGCGCTTCGAGCTGGAGAAGCCGCCCGAGCTGCGCGTGCGCGGCGACGAGGACCGGCTCATCCAGGTGCTCTCCAACCTGCTCTTCAACGCCGCCAAGTTCTCGCCGCGCGGCTCGG
>DASUXK010000092.1:0-3039 GCA_036377935.1 Usitatibacter sp. | reverse complement strand
CGACGCCCGTCAGCCCCGCGAGCAGCACGCGGTACGCGGAGAAGATGAGCAGCGTGTTCCACGTCGCCGCGTCGGGCGCGACGATGAGGGGCATCGAGCGCCCGAAGCGCGGGACCTGGCGTGCGGCGGCGGTTTCCGGCGCCGAGCTCACGGGACGTGCCGGCAGCGCGGGTTGTCGCGGCAGACGAGGCGTCCGGCCTCCTCGCGCGCCTCGCTACGCGGCAGGTGCACGCCGCAGCGCGTGCATTGCACCATGTCCTCGCCGCGGTCCGAGCGCCGCGCATCGGCGCCCGGCGGGGGCTTGCGCGTCACGCGCACCGATCCGCGCCACAGCAGCCAGATGGCGATCCCGACGAGGATGAAGAAGAGGATGCGTCCCAAGGTGTCGAAATTTTACCGAAAGGCGAGCGGCACCGCGACCTCGAAGCGCACGCCGCCCTGCGGGCGATTTTCCGCGCGCACGCTTCCGCCATGGTGCTCGGCCACGAGGCGCACGATGTAGAGGCCCAGTCCCAGGTGCGCGCCTTCCGCGTTCGCGCGCGAGCCCTCGCCCGCGGCGCGCACCGACACCATGGAATCGAAGAGCCGCTGCACCATCGCGTCGGGAAGCGCAGGCCCGTCGTTCTCGACCGCGAGCGTCGCGCGGTCGCCCTCGGCGGCGAGCGCGATGCGCACCCCCGATCCCGGCGGCGCAAAGTCGTCGGCGTTCTCCACGAGCTTGTCGAGGAGCTGCGCGAAGGCGTCGGGCGCGCCGTCGACCGGGACCGGCGCGGCCGGAAGGACGAGCTCGAACGCGCGCGCGGGATACGCGGCGCGATAGCCCTCGACGCATCCGCGCACCACGGCCGCGAGGTCGAAGCGCTCGCGCTCCGCGCTTTCGAGGAGCCTCTCCAGCCGCGTCGCTTCCGAAAGCCGCGAGATGAGGCGCGCGAGGCGGCGCACGCCTTCGAGCGCGCGCTCGACGTACACCCGCGCGTTGCCGTCGAGCGGCTCGGCGGCGAGGTTGTCGAGCGACGAGCGCACCACGGCCACGGGCGTGCGCAGCTCGTGCGAGAGGCGGCTCGCCATCGCCTCGAGGTAGGCGTTGTAGTCGCGCAGCCGGGAGAGCATCGCCGCGGTGGTGCGCGAGAGGTCGCCGATCTCGTCGCGGGCGCCGCTCGCGCTGATCGCGCCGCGCACGCGCCCCTGCGCGTCGATCGCGGCTTCGGCCTCCGCGTGCAGGCGGCGGATGCGCGTCGCGAGCCGGCCGGCGAAGGCGAGCAGGATCGCGAGCGCGGCCGCCACCACGGCGAGCGTCACCGCGAGGAGCTTCTCGAGCGCGTCCTGGCGCAGGATCTGGATCGCGCCCGTGGTCTCCTCGACGACCACGGCACCCACGATGTCGTCGCCGAGGAAGACGGGCTGCGCGGCGGAAAGGATCGCCACGTCTCGATCGCGCGTGGCGCGCCATTGCGTCGAGCTCACGCCGATGAGGGCGCGGTCGATCTGGCTGCGCACCGGGAGCGTCTCGTCGCCCACGGGATAGCTCGGCGCGGGCACGACGAGCGCGGCGACGGGCTTGAGCCAGTTCACCAGCGTCCGCGCCGCCGCCGGGTCGCGAAGGCTGCCCGAAAGCCCGCGCACGCGCGAGCGGCCGTCCACCACCCACACGCGCTCGCCGACGCGACCCATGATCGCGAGGAAGCGCTCGATCTCCTCGGAGGGCACGTACGCGGTGCCGAGGCTCGCGGCCGCATCGGTGTCCGCCGCCGCGAAGAGCGCGACGATGCGCCGGCGCTCCTCGCCTTCCGCGTCGACGGCGGCGCCGCGCTCGAAGAGCGTGGCGCGGTCGGAGAGCGCCGCGGCCACCGTGCGCGCCGTCGCGCCGATGGAGCGCTCCTGCGACTCGCGCAGGAACGCCTCCATGCTCGCGATGTAGTGCACGGCGAGCACCGGCAGCGCGAGGAGCGCGAGGGCGACCAGCGCGAGGCGGAAGCGGATGCCGTGGACGAAGCTCGCGCGCACGCGCTCGCCCTCCTAGAAGGTCGCGTGCAGCGTGAGGGAGCCGAAGGCCGCGCCGCGCCGCTGGCCGGCGAACTCGCGCGTGTCCTCGAGGATGGCGAACACCACCTGCGCGCCGTGGCCGGTCCACGCGACGCCGCCCGCGAAGCGGGCGACCGCATGCCGAAGCTGCGGCGTCTCGCGCGCGAGCCCCGGCGCGAAGTCGAGCAGGTGGTTCCAGGCGACCGCGCGCACGCTCGCCGCGAGGAACGGGCTCCACGACGTCTCGTCGCCGGGCGCGAGCGGCGGCGTGGCCGCGAAGCGCAGCGCGGGCGAGGCGAGCGTCGTCGCCTCCCCCTCGCCGAAGCGCATCTCGATTCCGGCGTGGGCGAACGCGACCTGGTTGCCGAGCACGGCGCCGTAGTTCGCGTTCACCCGCGGCGCGCCCGCCATGCGCTGCGTCCGTGTCCACGCGAGCTGCGCATCCAGCCAGTTCGAGCGCTGGTGCGACCAGTCCTCGTGCGGGGCGGGCACGATGCGATGCACGATCTCCTGCGCCTGTCGGCCGAGCGCCGCGGGACCCGTCACGCCGAGGTCGAGCTCGAGGGTGCGCCAGTCGCCCGGCGCGCGGTCGTGGCGCGCGACGCTCGCGAGCAGGCGCGCGGCGTTGGGCCGGTCGATCGGGTTCTCGCGCTTGGCCTCGGGCGTGTAGATCTCCTGCAGGAGCCCCCACTCGAGCTCGTGGCCTTCATGCGCGGTCACCTGCGCGATGCGCACGCCGCTCGTGTACCAGCGGTCGGTGCCGAAGACGACGTCGTTGTCGACCTGCAGGTACCACCCGGGCGCATCCGCCTGCGCGCCGAGCGCCGCGCAGGCCGCGAGCACGGCGGTCGCGCGCCTCAATCGGCCTCGCGCCACCGGTAGCCCATGCCGTACACGGTGTCGATGGCGGCGAACGCGGGATCCACGGCGAGGAACTTCTTGCGGATGCGCTTCACGTGCGAGGTGATGGTGCCGTCGTCGACGACCATCTCCGCGTCGCGCATGAGCTGGTCGCGG
>DASUXK010000091.1:0-2218 GCA_036377935.1 Usitatibacter sp. | reverse complement strand
GCGAAGCTCGCCGCGCGCGTTCGCGCGTCCCGAGCAGCTCAAGCGCCTCGCCGCGGTGGTCGCGCCGATGCTCGCGTACTTCGCGGTGATCGCGTACCTGGGCATCTACGTCGCCTCCGCGATCTTCGTCGCCGGGTTCATGCGCGTGGCCGGGCGCTACGGGACGGTGAAGTCGCTCGTCGTCGGCGTGGCGAGCGCCGCCGCGCTCTTCTGGCTCTTCGAGCGGCAGTTCCTCGTGCCGCTGCCGAAGGGCCCGCTGGAGGCCTGGCTCGGCTACTGATGGAAGCGTTCGCTCCCCTCTTCCACGGGTTCTCGGTCGCGCTCACGGGCTACAACGCCTGGCTGATGCTGGTGGGCATCGTGCTCGGCATCCTCGTGGGCGTGCTGCCGGGGCTGGGCGCGCCGAACGGCGTCGCGATCCTGCTGCCGCTCACCTTCACGATGCCGCCCACCTCGGCCGTGATCATGCTGTCTTGCATGTACTGGGGCGCGCTCTTCGGCGGGGCGATCACCTCGATCCTCTTCAACATCCCGGGCGAGCCCTCGTCGGTGGCGACGACCTTCGACGGCTATCCGCTCGCGCAGCGCGGGCGCGCGGCCGAGGCGCTCACGTGCGCCTTCACCGGCTCGTTCTTCGGCGCGCTCGTGGGCATCATCCTGATCACCTTCCTCGCGCCGGTGATCGCGGGATTCGCGCTCGAGTTCGGGCCGCCCGAGTTCTTCGCGGTCTACCTCCTCACCTTCTGCAGCTTCATCGGCATCGGCAAGGAGCCGGCCGACAAGACGATCCTCGCGATGATGCTCGGATTCGGCATGGCGGCCGTCGGGATGGACACGATGAGCGGCAACATGCGGCTCACGTTCGGCGCCGACATCCTCATGCAGGGCATCGACTTCCTCGTGGTCGTGATCGGGCTCTTCGGCATCGGCGAGATCCTGCTCACGATCGAGGAAGGCCTGCGCTTCGAGGGGGAGCCCGCGCGCATCGGGCCGAAGGTGATCCTGCAGACGTGGGCGCGGCTGCCGCGATACTGGGCGACGCTCCTGCGCAGCGCGGCGATCGGCTGCTGGATGGGGGTCACGCCCGGCGGCGCGACCGCGGCGTCGTTCATGGGCTACGGCATCGCCAAGCGCTTCGCGAGCTCGCCGGATCGGTTCGGCACCGGGGAGATCGAAGGCGTGCTCGCACCCGAGACCGCGGCGCATGCGTCGGGGACCAGCGCGCTCCTGCCGATGCTGGTCCTGGGGATTCCGGGCTCGGCCACCGCGGCGGTGCTCCTCGGCGGGCTCATGATCTGGGGCCTCGAGCCCGGGCCGCTCCTCTTCACGAGCCAGCCGGAATTCGTCTGGGGGCTCATCGCGAGCATGTACCTCGGCAACGTCGCCGGGCTGCTCGTCGTGCTCGCCACGGTGCCGCTCTTCGCCGCGATCCTGCGCGTGCCGTTCTCGATCGTGGCGCCGCTCATCATCGTGGTGTGCGCGGTAGGCGCCTATACCGTCCACAATTCCATGAGCGGCGTGTGGCTGATGGGCATCTTCGGCATCGTCGGCTACTTCTTCAAGAAGCTCGACTACCCGCTCGCCCCGCTCGTGCTCTCGCTCGTCCTCGGCGACAAGGCCGAGGACGCCTTCCGCCAGACCATGCTCGCCTCGAAGGGAAGCCTCGCCATCTTCTGGTCGAACCCGTTGGTCGGCTCCCTCACGACGCTCGCCCTCGCGCTCCTCCTCTGGCCCCTCGCCACCGCGCTCTGGAAAAGGGGACAGTCCTTTTCAAAACCGGGGACAGACCACATTTTCCATAGCGCGAAATGACGCGCGGCGTTGTTTCGCACTTAGGAAAATGTGGTCTGTCCCCGGTTTAGGGTAGCCAACCCAGCAGGAGCTCGTTGACCGCGTCGGGGCGCTCGTATTGGGCCCAGTGGCCGGCGGCGGGGACGATGCGCCACGAGATGCCGGCACGCGAGCCGGCGAGCGCGCGGGCGGCTTCTTCCGGCGAGGTGGTGAGGTCGTGCTCGCCCCAGACGAGGAGCACGGGCGCCTCGATCGATCGCAGGATCGGCGCGAGGAGCGCGGCGTGCGAGATGTGCTTGCTGCGGAAGCGCGTGGCGGCGCAGCTCGCCCGATGCGCCTCGAGCGCCACCGCGTCGATCGCGGAAGGATCGTGGATCATGTGCGCGGCGAGGTTGTGGCGCATGGCCGACCACAGCGTCGCGGGATC
>DASUXK010000090.1:0-3827 GCA_036377935.1 Usitatibacter sp. | reverse complement strand
GCCGCCCTCGAAGGGCAGCAGCTCCACGTTCGCGTCGGCGATCTCCTTCCACGCCTGCACGATGCGCTCGCCGAGCTCGCGCGCCTGGTCCGGGGGAAGGCCGCGCCAATGCATCGCTACGCTCGCGAGCTTGCGCTCGACGCGCGCGCCTTGCGCCTCGAGCAGCCGCGCGGGGGCCTCGGCGAGCGAAAGGCTGCGCAGCGCCGCGGCCTCCGGTTCGAAGCGCCGCAGGCCCGCATCGGCGGTGTGATGCTCCCAGCCGTGCGCGCCCCACGCCTCGTGGTGCGTCACGGCCTCGAGCAGCGGGCGCAGCTCGCCCAGCGGCCGGCCGCTCACGATCACGACGCGGGTGCCGCACTCCTCGGTGAGCGCCTTGAGCCGCGCGGGCACGAACGGATACGGGACGGCGAGCGCGGGGTCCGGATGGAAGGGCGCGAGCGTGCCGTCGTAATCCAGGAAGAGGACGCGTTCGGGCGCATTCGCGACCCGGGTGAAGAACGCCTCCAGGTCGGCTTGCGGGTCGAGCAGTCGCATCCCCGAATCATAGCGCTAAGGCCCCATGAGGCTCGGCAGGTAGAGGCTGATCTGCGGGAACGCGATGAGGAGCGTGACGATCACCACCTCGCAGGCGAGGAACCAGCTCACGCCGCGGAAGACCGTCGCGAGGTCCACCGAGTTGCCCGACGCCTCCTTCACCACGTACACGTTGAGGCCCACGGGCGGCGTGAGCACGCCGATCTCGAGGAACTTCACCACCAGCACGCCCAGCCAGATGAGGTCCAGGTGCAGCGCGCGGAACATCGGCAGGAAGATCGGCAGCGTGAGGAGCATCAGCCCGATCGAATCGAGGAAGCAGCCGAGCACGAGGTAGATCACCGTCATGCACAGCACCAGCGTGAGCGGGTTGAGCGCCAGGTCCCCGATCGCGCCGACGAGGTACTGCGGCACGCCGGCGATGGCGAGGAAGCGCGTGAGCAGGATCGCGCCGATCGCGATGAAGAAGATCGTCGCCGTGGTCTGCGCCGCCTGGAAGACGCTCGTCACGAAGATCTTCCAGGAGAGCTTGCGGCGCACGGCCGCGACGATGAGCGTGCAGAAGGCGCCGAAGGCGCCGGCTTCCGTCGGCGTCGTGATGCCGCCGTAGATGCCGCCGGTCATCACCACGATCAGCACCGGCAGCGGCCAGACCTCGCGCAGCACGCGCCACTTCTCCGCGCGGCTCACCTCCACCTCGATGCGCGGCGCGAGCTTCGGGTTGGCGATGCAACGACCGATGATGAGCGCGGTGTAGAAGGCCGCGGTCATGAGCCCGGGAATGACGCCCGCGATGAGCAGCTTGCCGATCGGCTGCTCGGTGTACCAGCCGTAGATCACGAAGGGAATGCTGGGCGGGATGAGGACGCCGAGCGTGCCCGCCGCGGCGACGGTTCCGGTGGCGAGCTCCTTCTGGTAGCCCGCGCGCAGCATCTCGGGCACCGACAGGCGCGCCATGGCCGCGGCGGTCGCGATGCTCGAGCCCGAGAGCGCGGCGAAGCCCGCGCACGCGAGGTTCGTCGCCACGGCGAGCCCGCCGGGAAGGCGGTTCAGGAACACGCGCGCCGCGGTGTAGAGGCTGTTCGTGATCCCGCTGTGGAAGGCGATCGAGCCCAGCAGCAGGAACATGGGCACCGCCGAAAGCTCCCAGTTGGCGGCGAAGTCGTACGTGATCTCCCCGAGCGCGCCGAAGGCCGCGCCCGGCCCGCGGATGGCGAGGATCCCCACGATCGCGACGGAGCCCAGGCCCACGGCGATGGGCACGCGCAACGCGAGGAGGACGACGACCGCGATGAGGCCCGCGAAGCCGATGGCGACGGGCGTCATTCGACCTCCGTGCCGACTTCGCCCGACGGCGCGCGCGGCGGCGCCTTGCCCATGGCGACGCGCAGGTCCTGGACGACGTGCAGCAGCAGGTACAGCGTGAAGAGCCCGGCCCCGATCGGCAGGAACCAGCGGGCGGGCCAGATGGGAATGAAGAAGAACGTCGCGTCCAGCTCCTCGCCCTGGCGCGTCTGCAGCAGCGCCGACGACGCCGTCGCCCAGGTGAGGATCGACGCATAGACCACGCCGATCGCGCCGGCGAAGACGTCGAATCCCGCGATCGTTCGCGGCGGCCGGCTCTGCGTGAAGAGCGTGACCATGATGTGGCGACGGTGCCGTTCGACGAACGCGAGCGGGAAGAAGATCGCCGCCGGCATGTAGTAGTAGGCGATCGTCTCCGTGGTGCCCACGATCGGCTTGTGGAAGACGTACTTGAGCGTCACGTCGGCCGTGATCTGGACCATCATCAGGACCACCGCCACGCTCGCGACCAGCGACAGCGCATCGCTGCCTCGCGCGAGCCACCGCTCGGCGAACCCCGCCGTCGCGTCCTGCTGTGCCATGAAGATTCTCCTCGATGCGGAGCCGGTTGCCGCCTCTCGCGGGCGCCTCGGTCTTCTTTCCGCGGGCTCGCGGAAAGGGCGCCGGATCGCGGCGCCCTTTCCCCCGCCGGTTGTCCTGCTACCTTTACTTCACCTTGCTGAAGACCTCGTCGTGCAGGGCCTTCTCGTAGGCCTTCTGGTCGTCGCCGACCTTCTGCGCGATCTTCTCCCACTTGTCGAGGAGCCGGCGATACGTCTTCATGAGTCCCGCCGCGTCCTTGATGCCGTCGGCCTCGCCCTTGGCCACCACCTTCTTGAACTCCTCGTCGTTGAACTTCGCGATGCGCTGCTTCAGGTCCGGGCCCATCGCCACGAGCTCGATCTTGCGCTGCTTCGCGTCGTCCATGGCCGTGTGGCTGCCGTGCACGTACTGGAACTCGATGTCCGCGACCGTGGCGGCGAGCCCCTTGCGCATCGCGGCCTTCTGCTCCCCGGAGAGCGAGCCCCACGACGACGAGTTGAAGCCCATGTTCATGAGGCCGCCGATCGCGCCCAGCGGGTAGTCGGTGATGTACTTCACGACGTCGCGCAGGCTGTAGGAGGTGAGCCAGTCGGGCGAGCCGAGCGCGCAGGCGAGCTGGCCCCGCTGCAGCGCCTCGTACGTCTCGTCGCTGGTGAGGTTCACCGGCGTCATGCCCATGGTCGCGGCCATGCGGCCGAAGGAGCCCACGGAGCGCACCTTCACGCCGTTCGCTTCCTCGACGTTGCGGACCGGCTTGGTGCACATCAGGTAATAGGTCGGCGTCGAGTAGTACATCATCGGCACGATGTTGTTCTTCTTCAGCTCCCCGATGCACTGCGGGCAGTTGAGGAGGAACATCTCGTTCTGCGCGCCCGCGAGCACCAGCGGGTTCGGGTGCAGCACCTGCGCGATCATCGCCTCGGCCGGCAGCGCGCTCGCCGAGTACATCGCGTTCTCGAAGGCCGAGTCCACCACGCCGTCGCGCGCGAGGCCCAGCAGCGCCTTGCCGCCGCCCATCGTGCCGCCCGGCATGAGCTGGAACGTGAGGTCGCCGTTCGTCGCCTTGGTGATGTCGTCGAAGTACGTCTTCATCGCGACGTTCACCGGGTGCGTCTGCGGCAAGTGGTTGGTGTAGCTGAGCTGCCTGGCCTGCGCGGCCCCGGCGAGCCCGAGAATGGCGCATGCCACCGCGCCGGGTACGAGTTTCAGGAAATTCCCTTTCATCTGCCTGACTCCTCCAAGTGGATATTGCAGATCGTCACGATTGGCGCCGAGGCTCACGCTTCCGGGAGCTCGGCGATCCCCATCCAGAACATCGTCTCGCGGCTCACGTCCGCGTCGAGCTTGCGCAGGAAAGCGAGGCGCCCGTCCCCGCCCACGCGAAACACGCTGAGCCCGCCCGGGAC
>DASUXK010000089.1:0-9571 GCA_036377935.1 Usitatibacter sp. | reverse complement strand
GCATCGACCGCGGGGAGGTCGCGCACGTCGCAGGCATAGGCTTCGAAGGGAGCGCCGCTTGCGCGGCCGACATCGGCGAGGGCCGCCTCGCGGCGCGCGAGCAGGCCCAGGGTGGCGCCCCGGGCGCCGTAGTGACGGGCGAGCGCCGCGCCGATGCCGCTCGAGGCGCCCGTGAGGAAGACGCGCACGGCGGCGCGCCGCGAAGCCCGCGGGGGGCCGCTACTTCTTCGCGCCCTTGCCGTTCTCGGCGCGCGCCTTCGCGATCAGCTCGTCGACGACGGCGAAGATGCGCTCCGGGCTTCCGGCGAGCCCGCCCTCGGTGTAGTACTTCCCGTTCACCACCAGCCGGGGCACGCTGTCGACCTTGTAGTTGATCGTCATCTGCTTGGCGCGCTGCAGGTCGGTGGCGACGGTGAACGACTTCGACACCTGCTCGTACTTCGCGGGATCGACGCCGTGCTGGGCGAACCACTGCTCGCGGATCTTCTTGTTGTTGAGGTTCACGTGGTCCTTGTGGATCGCGTCGAAGATCTTCTCGTGCAGCTGGGGCAGCAGCCCGAGCGCCTGGACCGTGTAGAACACGCGCGCGAGCTCGCCCCAGCTCTCGCTCGGATACGCCGGCACCCGCTTGAACACGACATCGTCGGGCTTCGTCTTGAGCCACGCGTTCACCTGCGGCTCCAGGTGATAGCAGTGCGGGCAGCCGTACCAGAAGAACTCGATGACCTCGATCTTGCCGTTGCCCTCGGTGGGCTGCGGCGGGGTCACCAGGGCGTATTCGGCCGCCGAGGCGTTCGCCGCGAAGGTGCTCGCGAGGAGCATCAGGAAGGGGAGCAGCGCTTTGCGCAGGGACATGGACGTTTCCTTCTAGGGGTTCTTCGCTTCGTCGCCGGTGCGGATGATCGCGGCGGCGACGCCGTTCTGGGACAGTGTGGCCTTGATGCGGTTCGCGTCGTCCACGCTCTGGTACGGCCCGAGGCGCACGCGATAGAGCTTGCCCTTGTCCGTGCTGACGGGCCGCACCGAGGCCTCGAGCCCCGTGAGCGCGATCTTCGCGCGCAGGTTGTCGGCCTCCTTCTCTTCGGAGAAAGCGCCGGCCTGCAGCCAGTACGCGTCGCTGCCGTGCGGCTTCGGCGTCGCGGGCGAGGAGCCCGGGCGCGGCGCTTCGGCCTGCTTCGCCGGAGCCGGCGCGGGCGCGGGCGCCTTCGCGCTCGCGCGTGGCGTCGCTTCCTTTTCGCCCGGAAGGATCTGGTAGAACTCGAAGCGCGGGCGCTCGCCGTTCTGGCCGCCCTTGTCGGGCGCCGCGCCCTTCGCCGCGTTCTGCGCAGCCTTCGCCGCCTCCTCGGACGGCGGCGGCTGGACCGAGTTGAGCCTCGGCAGCGGCTCGACGGACCGGTTCTTCTGCACGAACGGGTTGGCGAGGCGGTTCAGCCAGAGCGCGACCGCGAGCGAGATGACGATGCCCAGCAGCAAGCCGATGACCATGCCGAGCAGGAACGGATGGTTCAGTCGGCTGGCGCCGCGCCCGGCCGGCGCGTCCTTGTAGTCCTTGGGCATCACATTCTCTCGGGGGCGCTCACGCCGAGGACCGCGAGGCCGTTGGCGAGCACCTGTCGGGTGGCGGCGACGAGCGCGAGGCGCGCGCGCTTGAGCGCTTCGTCCTCGACCAGGAAACGCTCGGCATTGTAGTAGGTATGCAGGCGCGCCGCCACGTCGTCATGCAGGTAATGCGTAACGAGATGCGGCGAGAATTCCTGCGCGGCGCGCGCGAGGAGCTCGGGGAACTCGGCGAGCTTCGCCGCGAGCGCGACCTCGTGCGGGGAGGCGAGCGGCGAGAGGTCCGCGCCCGCGAGGGATGCCGGGTCGCCGCCCCACTCGCGCAGCACGCTGCACACGCGCGCATGCGCGTACTGCACGTAGTACACCGGGTTCTCGTCCGATTGCGCCTTCGCGAGGTCGACGTCGAACACGAGCTGCGAATCCCCGCGCCGCATGAGGAAGAAGTAGCGCACCGCATCGCGCCCCACCTCGTCGATGAGGTCGCGCACGGTGACGTAGGCGCCGGCGCGCTTGGAGATCTTCACCTCCTCGCCGCCCTTCATCACGGTCACCATCTGATGCAGGACGTAGTGCGGGTAGCCTTCCGGGATCCCGAGCCCGAGGGCCTGCAGCCCGGCGCGCACGCGCGTCACCGTCGAGTGGTGGTCCGCGCCCTGCACGTTCACCGCGTCCGCGAAGCCGCGGCGGTACTTGTCGAGGTGATACGCGACGTCGGGCACGAAGTACGTGAACGTGCCGTCGGACTTGCGCATCACGCGGTCCTTGTCGTCGCCGAAGTCGGTGGTGCGCAGCCACAGCGCGCCCTCCGACTCGTAGCAGTGGCCGGCGTCGCGCAGCAGCGTCACGGCCTCGAGCACCTTGCCGTCGGTGTAGAGCGAGCTCTCGAGGAAGTAGGAGTCGAACTTCACGCCGAAGGCGCGCAGGTCGATGTCCTGCTCGCGCCGCAGGTAGCCGACGGCGAAGCGGCGGATCTGGTCGAGGTTCTCCCCGGCCGCGTCGCCGAAGTGCTCGGCCACGTACTCGCGGGCGATCTCCTTGATGTAGTCGCCCATGTAGCCGTCCTTCGGCATCTCGACCGCGGCGCCGCGCGCCTGCTTGATGCGCGCCTGCACCGAGAGCGCGAGGTTCGCGATCTGGTTGCCCGCGTCGTTGTAGTAGAACTCGCGCGACACGCGCCATCCCTGCCACTCGAGGACGGTCGAGATGGCGTCGCCGAGCGCCGCCTGGCGCCCGTGGCCCACGTGCAGCGGCCCCGTCGGGTTCGCGGAGACGAACTCGACGAGGATGCGCTTGCCGCCGCCGGCGTTCGCGCGCCCGAAAGCCGCGCCCTGGCGGTGGATCTCGGCGACGACCGCGAAGCGGGAGTCGCGCGAGAGCGTGAAGTTGATGAAGCCCGGGCCGGCCACCTCGGTGCGCGCGATGTCGGGATGCCGCCCGAGCGCGGCCACGATCGCCTCGGCGGCTTCGCGGGGCTTGCGCCCCACCTGCTTCGCGATCTGCAGCGCGACGTTGGTGGCGAAGTCGCCGTGCTCGGCCTTCTTCGGGCGCTCGAGGTCGACGGACGGCGGCTCCACGCCGGGAAAGGCGGCGAGGACGGCGCTGCGCACCGCCGCGGCTAGGCGGGATTTCGAATCGGGGGAGGACACGGGAAACGGGGAATCGAAACCGTCCATTATAAGGGGCGCGGGCTAGACCTCCTGCGGGTCCACGTCGAGGGACCAGCGCACGCTTCGCGCGGCGCGCTCGCCGAGCCGGTCGCGCCATGCGCGCAGGAAGGCCTGCAAGGGCGCGCGCGTCGCGGCGCGCACCAGCAGCTGCGCGCGCTCGAACCCGGCCTTGCGCTCGAGCGGCGCGGCGACGGGATCGAAGACTTCGATCTTCGCGTCGAGGGATTGCGCGAGGCGCGCCGCATCGCGCAGGAATCGCATCGGCTCCCCGGCCTTCTTGGCCTCGGCGCGCAGGAGGGCGAGGTGCGCGTACGGCGGGAAGCCCGCGATGCGCCGCTCGTCGAGCGCGGCGTCCGCGAAGCCCTCGTAATCGTGGCGGGCCACGGCGGCGTAGAGCGGATGGGCCGGGAAGTCGGTCTGGATCAGCACCTCGCCGCGAGCCTCGGCGCGTCCCGCGCGTCCCGCGACCTGCACGAGCAACGCGAACAGCCGCTCGGCCGAGCGGAAGTCGGCGCTGAAGAGCGCGCTGTCGCTGTCGAGCACGCCGACGCGCGTGAGCCGTGGGTAGTCGTGGCCCTTCGCGAGCATCTGCGTGCCCACCAGGATGTCGACCTCGCCCGCGCGGAAGCGCTCGAGCGCCCCGGCGAGCGCGCCCTTGCGGCCCACCGCGTCGCGGTCCACGCGCTCGATGCGCACGCCCGGCAGGGCCTCGCGCAGCGCCTCTTCCACCCGTTGCGTTCCCTGTCCCACCGGCGCGAGCTCGGGCGCCTTGCACGAGGGGCACGCCCCCGGGCGGCGCTCGCGGTGCCCGCAGTGATGGCAGCGCAGCTCGCCCGCCTTGAGGTGCAGCACCAGGTTCGCGCTGCAACGGGGGCACGCGGAGTGCCAGGAGCACGCGCGGCAATAGAGCACCGGCGAGAAACCGCGGCGGTTCACGAACACCAGGCCCTGCTCGCCTCGCGCCACGCACTCGCGAAGGGCCGTGACCAGGGCGAAGGACAGTCCCTCGCGCGGACGATCGGCCCGCGTATCCACGGTGCGCACCGCCGGCATCGCCGCCCCGGTCGCGCGCTCGGGCAGGCGGGCGAGCGCGTAGCGTCCCTCGCGCACGTTCGCATAGCTCTCGAGCGAGGGCGTCGCGGAGCCCAGCACGATGGGGATCCCGAGCTCCTGGGCGCGCCGCACCGCGACATCCCGGGCGGAGTAGCGAAGGCCCTCCTGCTGCTTGTACGAGGGATCGTGCTCCTCGTCGACGACGATCGCGCCCAGCTCGCGGAACGGCATGAGGACGGCGAGGCGCGTGCCCAGGACGATGCGCGCGGCGCCCGATTGCGCGGCGAGCCACGCGCTTGCCCGCTCGCCCTGCCCGAGCTGGCTGTGGCCGCTCACGATCGGGACGCCCGCGAAGCGGCGCCGCACGCGCTCCTCGAGCTGGGGGGTGAGGCCGATCTCGGGGACGAGGTAGAGCGCCTGCCGTCCCGCCGCGAGGACGCGCTCGATCACGCGCAGGTACACCTCGGTCTTGCCGCTGCCCGTGACGCCGTGCAGGAGGACCGGGTGGAAACGCTCGCCCGCCGGGAGGCAGGCCTCGATCGCCTCCCGCTGGGCGGGCGTGGGTTCCGGAACCGGCTCGCCTGGGGAGTCCGGGGCCGCGAGCTCCGGCGCGCGCAGCGGCCGGCGATTCACCTGGCGCAGGCGCGGCGAAAGGCTCGCCGCGATGACCTCCCCCAGCCCGCGCTGATAGTAGGCGGCGCAGAAGCGCAGGAGCCGCAGCTCGGGGGCGCCCAGCGGGGGCACGTCGTCCACCACGCGTTCGAGGGGTTTCATGCGGGCCGCCTCGATCTCGGTCGCCGCGGGCCGCTCGACGACGACGCCCACCTTTCGCGTGCGGCCGAAGGGCACCACGACCAGCGCGCCGACGGGCGGATCGAGCTCGTCCGGCACCTCGAAATCGAACGCCTCCTCGAGGGGAACGTCGACGGCGACGCGGGCGATTTTCAAGCGCTCAGCGGCCCACGGAAAAGGGCCGTGGAATGCTGTGGATAAGTCTGTGAACAGCTACGGTCCGCCGCGAGCGATGCGCGGCGCCTGCGGGGCACGGCGCGAAGTTGACGCGGCGCACCATCGCCCAAGCTTTTGAGCCGAAAGGGGAATCGGAATTTCCGTGCGGCGGGGCCGATCCCGGCCTTGGCGGACGCGCAGAACGCGTCCTTTGTGAATAAGCAATCACATCCGCACAAATTTTTTTCTTGACACGGCCTACCGCGCGTGGGCCCCGAGTGAACGCGCATGCACCGCCTCGACCAGCGCCTGCACGCGCTCGGGCGGCGTGTGCTGCGACACGCCGTGGCCGAGATTGAAGACGTGGCCCGGGCCCGCGCCGAACTCGTCGAGGATGCGCGCGGCCTCCCGCTCGATCGCCTCCGGAGGTCCGAAAAGGGCCATCGGGTCCATGTTGCCCTGCAGTGCCACGCGCTCTCCCACGCGCCGCCGCGCCGCGCCGAGGCTCGTCTGCCAGTCCACGCCCAGCGCGTCGGCGCCCGACTCCGCCATCGCCTCGAGCCACTGCCCGCCGCCCTTGGTGAAGAGGATGCGCGGGACCACGCGGCCCTCGTTCTCGCGCTTGAGGCCCGCCAGCACGCGGCGCGAATAGGCGAGCGAGAACGCCTCGTACGCGGGGCCGGAAAGGGCGCCGCCCCATGTGTCGAAGATCATCACGGCCTGCGCGCCCGCCTCGATCTGCGCATTGAGGTAGGCGGTCACGGCGTCGGCGTTGACCGCGAGGATGCGGTGCAGGAGCTCGGGCCGGCCATACAGCAGCGACTTCACGAGCCGGAAGTCGTCGCTGCCGCCGCCCTCGACCATGTAGCAGGCGAGCGTGAAGGGGCTGCCCGAGAAGCCGATCAGCGGCACGCGCCCGGCGAGCGCCTTGCGCGTCATGGCGATCGCGTCGAAGACGTAGCGCAGCTTCGCGAGGTCGGGCGCCGCGAGGGCCGCCACGTCGCGCTCGTCGCGCACCGGGCGCTCGAAGCGCGGCCCTTCGCCCTCGGCGAAGTACAGGCCCAGCCCCATGGCGTCGGGCACCGTGAGGATGTCGGAGAAGATGATGGCCGCGTCCAGCGCGAAGCGCTCGAGCGGCTGCAGCGTGACCTCGCAGGCGAGCTCGGGCGTCTTGGCGAGCGCGAGGAAGCTGCCCGCGCGCCGCCGCGTCTCGTTGTACTCGGGGAGGTAGCGCCCGGCCTGGCGCATGATCCAGACCGGGGTGTACTCGGTGGGCTGGCGCAGCAGCGCCCGCAGCAACGTGTCGTTCTTCATGGCCGCCGATTTTCGCACGACCCCGGCGGCGAACCGCGCGGCGCCTCGCGGCGCCGCGCCGCGCTCAACGGGGAAGGTCGGAGCTCCCCATCAGGAACGCGTCGACCTCCCGCGCGCACTGCCGGCCTTCGCGGATCGCCCACACCACCAGCGACTGGCCGCGCCGCATGTCGCCCGCGGCGAACACGCGCGGCACCGAGGTCGCGTAGCAACCCGGCCCGTCGGTGGTGGCGAGCACGTTGCCGCGCGGATCCTTCGCGACGCCGAGCGCGTTCACGAGGCCCTCGTGCACGGGGTGCACGTAGCCCATCGCGAGGAGCACGAGCTGCGCGGGGATCGTGAACTCGGTGCCCGGCACCTCCTTCATCGCCATCGCGCCCTTCTCGTCCTTCACCCATTCGACGTGGCAGGCGGTGAGGCTTTCCACCTTGCCGTCCTTCCCGCTGAAATGCTTGGTCGCCACCGCGAAGTCGCGCTCGGCGCCTTCCTCGTGCGAGCTCGACGTGCGCAGCTTGAGCGGCCAGTAGGGCCACGTGAGCGGCTTGTTCTCCTGCTCCGGCGGCTGGGGCATCAGCTCGAAGTTCACGACCGACGCGGCGCCCTGGCGGATGGAGGTGCCGATGCAGTCGCTGCCCGTGTCGCCGCCGCCGATCACGACGACGTGCTTCCCGGTGGCGAGGATCTGCCCCGGCACGGCGTCGCCCGCGTTCACCTTGTTCTGCAGCGGCAGGAACTCCATCGCGAAGTGGATGCCCGCGAGCTCGCGCCCCGGCACGGGAAGGTCGCGCGGCTTCTCGCTCCCGCCGGAGAGCACCACGGCGTCGAACTGCGCGAGGAGCTCGGAGACGGGCATCGTCACGCCGACGTTCACGCCGGGGCGGAAGGTGACGCCCTCGGCGTTCATCTGCTCCATGCGCCGGTCGATGAGGTGCTTCTCCATCTTGAAATCGGGGATGCCGTAGCGCAGCAGGCCGCCGATGCGGTCGCTCTTCTCGAAGAGCGTCACGTCGTGGCCGGCGCGCGCGAGCTGCTGCGCGCACGCGAGCCCCGCGGGTCCCGAGCCCACCACCGCCACCTTGCGCCCGGTCTTGCGGTGCGCAAGCTGCGGGCCGATCCAGCCCTCGGCCCAGCCGCGGTCCACGATCGCCTGCTCGATGGACTTGATGGTGACCGGGTCGTTGTTGATGTTCAGCGTGCACGCCGCCTCGCAGGGCGCGGGGCAGATGCGGCCGGTGAATTCCGGGAAGTTGTTGGTGGAATGCAGCACGTCGAGCGCCTCGCGCCACCGGTTGCGGTACACGAGGTCGTTCCAGTCCGGGATGATGTTGTTCACCGGACAGCCGGTCTGGCAGAACGGGATGCCGCAATCCATGCAGCGCCCGCCCTGGCGGCTCATCTCCTCGTCGGGCAGCGAGCGCACGAACTCCTTGAAGACCCTGATGCGCTCGCCGACCGGCTCGTACGGCCGGTCGCGGCGCTCCCACTCCATGAATCCGGTGATTTTTCCCATGGCTCTCGTCAGTCGTTGGCGCGCACTTCCGCCCGCGGCGCGGCCGGCTCGACGCGCGATTGCTCGCGCGCCATCTCGCTCAATGCCCGGCGGTACTCGACCGGCATCACCTTCACGAACTTCGGCAGGTACATCGCCCAGTTCTCGAGGATGCGCCGCGCCCGCTGGCTGCCGGTGAAGAGCAGGTGGCGCTGGATGAGGCCCTTGAGCATCGCGTCGTCGCTGCCCGCCACGTGGTCGATATGCACCTTGCCGTGCGCCTCGACCTCGCTGCCCTCGGCGGCCGCCGCGGTTTCCTCCTCGGGAACCGGCTCCAGCTCCACCATCGAGAGGTTGCAGCGCTGCGTGAAGTCGCCTTCCTCGTCGAGCACGTAGGCGATCCCCCCCGACATGCCCGCGGCGAAATTGCGCCCCGCCTTGCCGAGCACCACCACCGTGCCGCCCGTCATGTACTCGCAGCCGTGGTCGCCCACGCCTTCCACCACCGCGGTGGCCCCGGAGTTGCGCACGCAGAAGCGCTCGCCCGCGACGCCGCGGAAGTACGCCTCGCCGGAGATCGCGCCGTACATCACCGTGTTGCCCACGATGATGTTCTCTTCGGGCAGGATCGGGCTGTCCTTGGGCGGATAGATGACCACGCGCCCGCCGGACAGGCCCTTGCCGACGTAGTCGTTCGCATCGCCCTCGAGCTCGAACGTCACGCCGTGGGCGAGCCACGCGCCGAAGCTCTGCCCCGCGGTGCCCTTGAACTTCACGTGGATCGTGTCGTCCGGAAGGCCCGCGTGCCCGTAGCGGCGCGCGACCTCGCCGGAGAGCATCGCGCCCACCGTCCGGTTGCGGTTGTAGATGCGGCTCTCGACGAGCACGGGCCGCTTGGCTGCGAGCGCGGGCATGGCCTTGTCGATGAGCTCGTGGTCGAGCGCCTTCGCGAGGCCATGGTCCTGCGGCTCGCACTGGTGCAGCGCCACCTCGCCTTGCGGGGCGGGCTTGTAGAAGAGCCGGGAGAAATCGAGGCCCTTCGCCTTCCAGTGCTCCACGCCCGGGCGCACGTCGAGCATCTCGGTGCGGCCGATCATCTCGTCGAACGTGCGGAAACCCATCTTCGCCATGTACTCGCGCACTTCCTCGGCCACGAAGAAGAAGTAGTTGATGACGTGCTCGGGCTTGCCCGAGAACTTCTTGATGAGCTCCGGATCCTGCGTCGCTACGCCCACCGGGCAGGTGTTGAGGTGGCACTTGCGCATCATGATGCAGCCCTCGACGACGAGCGGCGCGGTGGCGAAGCCGAACTCGTCGGCGCCCAGGAGTGCGCCCACCACGACGTCGCGGCCGGTCTTCATCTGGCCGTCGGCCTGCACGGAGATGCGCCCGCGCAGCTTGTTCAGCACCAGCGTCTGCTGCGTCTCGGCGAGGCCGATCTCCCAGGGGCTGCCGGCATGCTTGATCGACGAGAGCGGCGAGGCGCCGGTGCCGCCGTCGAAGCCGGAGATCGTGACGTGGTCCGCCTTCGCCTTCGCCA
>DASUXK010000088.1:0-5687 GCA_036377935.1 Usitatibacter sp. | reverse complement strand
CACGAGGCGGTGGATGCGCGGCTGTCGCGGATGAAGTAAAATTTTGCATCGCAGTAAATATCATCGAGGCGGCCGTTGGAGCGGACAGCAAGCTGCCGCTCAACGGCGCAATCGGCAGAATTCCACTCGGGTTGCCGTCTGAGCAGGCGGCAACTTCCCGCTCAACGGCGCATGGCAGCTGATCGAAGAGGCCACCACGCGGTGGCTTTTTTCTTTGAATGGACCACATCCGCAACTTCTCGATCATCGCCCACATCGACCACGGCAAGAGCACGCTCGCCGACCGGTTGATCGAGCGCACGGGCGGGCTGTCGACGCGCGAGATGGATGCGCAGGTGCTCGACTCGATGGATCTCGAGCGCGAGCGCGGCATCACGATCAAGGCGCAGACGGCGGCGCTGCGCTACAAGGCGCGCGACGGGCGCGAGTACGAGCTGAACCTCATCGATACGCCGGGCCACGTGGACTTCTCCTACGAGGTGTCCCGATCGCTTTCGGCCTGCGAGGGCGCGCTGCTGGTGGTGGACGCCTCGCAGGGCGTCGAGGCGCAGACCGTGGCGAACTGCTACACGGCCACCGAGCTGGGCGTCGAGGTGGTGCCGGTGCTCAACAAGATCGATTTGCCCAGCGCGCAGCCCGAGCGCGCGATCCAGGAGATCGAGGACGTGATCGGCATCCCCGCCCACGACGCGGTGCGCTGCAGCGCGAAGACGGGCGAGGGCATCGACGACGTGCTCGAGGCGGTGATCCAGCGCATCCCGCCCCCGGAGGGCGACCCGGCGAAGCCGTTGAAGGCGCTGGTGATCGATTCGTGGTTCGACAACTACGTGGGCGTCGTCATGCTGCTGCGCGTGGTCGACGGAACCCTGCGCCCGAAGGACCGCATCAAGCTCATGGCGACGGGCGCGGTGCACCAGGTCGAGCAGGTCGGCGTCTTCACGCCCAAGTCGGTGGCGCGCGAGAGCCTTTCCGCGGGCGGCGTGGGCTTCATGATCGCCGGCATCAAGGAACTCAAGGAGGCGAAGGTCGGCGACACCGTGACGCTCGCGGACGACCCGGCGCCCGAGCCGCTGCCCGGATTCAAGGAGATCCAGCCGCAGGTCTTCGCGGGGCTCTATCCGGTCGAATCCAACCAGTACGAGGCGCTGCGCGACGCGCTCACCAAGCTGCAGCTCAACGACTCGAGCCTGCGCTTCGAGCCGGAGACCTCGCAGGCGCTGGGGTTCGGCTTCCGCTGCGGCTTCCTGGGCCTTCTGCACATGGACATCGTGCAGGAGCGGCTCGAGCGCGAGTACGACATGGACCTCATCACCACCGCGCCCACGGTGGTGTACCAGGTGAAGACGCGCGACGGCAACGTGGAGGAGATCGAGAACCCGTCCAAGCTGCCCGACCCCTCCAGCATCGACGAGATCCGCGAGCCGATCATCCGCGCCACGATCATCATGCCGCAGGAGTACGTGGGCCCGGTGATGACGCTGTGCAACGAGAAGCGCGGGGCGCAGGTGAACATGCAGTACGTGGGCCGCCAGGTCATCCTCACGTACGACATGCCGTTGAACGAGGTCGTGATGGACTTCTTCGACAAGCTGAAGAGCACCTCGCGCGGCTACGCCTCGCTCGACTACGAGTTCCTCGAGTTCCGCGCGGGCGATCTCGTGCGCCTGGACATCCTCATCAACGGGGACCGGGTGGACGCCCTTTCCCTCATCGTGCACCGCCAGACCGCGCGCATCCGCGGCCGCGAGCTCGCCACCCGCATGCGCGAGCTCATTCCGCGCCAGATGTTCGACGTGGCGGTGCAGGCGGCGATCGGGGCGGACATCATCGCGCGCGAGAACATCAAGGCCCTGCGCAAGAACGTGCTCGCCAAGTGCTACGGCGGCGACATCACGCGCAAGAGGAAGCTGCTCGAGAAGCAGAAGGCCGGGAAGAAGAGGATGAAGCAGGTCGGCTCCGTGGAGATTCCCCAGGAGGCCTTCCTCGCCATCCTTCAAGTCGAAAAATAACCGAAGCGGAAACACGGAGACCACGGAGGACACGGAGTACACGGAGTACACGGAGCAAAAGCATGGAAAGCCTGCGAAACGGAAAGTGGAATGGATGGACGCCGCCGCCATGCAGACGTCACCATTCCACTCCTGCCTCGCCTTTCTCCGTGTCCTCCGTGCCCTCCGTGGCCTCCGTGTTTCCGCTTTAACCGAGAGCGGAGCGTAAAGAAAAATGCAAGGCGGCCTCGATTGGGAAATGATCGCGATGATCGCCGCGGCGCTGAGCGCCGCGACGATCGCCTGGGACTTCGTCGGCGTGCGCATGGGCTCCCCGCGCACGGAGACGCGCAAGGGCCTGCTCGAGGTGGCGTGGCCGGTGCTCTTCATCTCCGTGATGGGGATGCTCCTCAAGTTCACCGACTTCGCGGCCGTGCTGCTGCTCGCGGCGGTGATCACCGGGCTCATCTGGCTCTGGGACGCGAGGTGGGCGCGGCCGCGCCGCACCGCGGGCGAGCCCGAGCCGGTGCTGGTGGACATGGCGCGCGCCTTCTTCCCGGTGATCGTGGTCGTGTTCCTGATCCGCTCGTTCTGGGTCGAGCCCTTCAAGATCCCCTCGGGCTCGATGAAGCCCACGCTGCTGGTGGGCGACTTCATCCTCGTGAACAAGTACACGTACGGCATCCGGCTGCCCGTGATCAACAAGAAGGTGCTCGACGTGGACCCGCTGCGCCGCGGCGACGTCGTCGTCTTCCGCTACCCCGACGACCCGAACGTGGATTACATCAAGCGCGTGGTGGGGCTGCCCGGCGACAAGGTGGTGTACCGCAACAAGCGGCTCACCATCAACGGCGAGGCGCTCGCGTACGGCAACGACGGCTTCTACACCGACAGCGAGCTCAACTACCTGCGGCTGCCCACGTTCACGGAGAAGCTCGGAGGGCACCTGCACAAGATCATGATCGTGCCGGCGCAGCCGCCCGTCGACCTGGCGCAGGTCCGGCAATTTCCGCATCGCGACAATTGCGAATACAATGACGACGGCTTCGCGTGCACGGTCCCGCCGGGGGAGTACTTCATGATGGGCGACAACCGGGACCAGAGCAGCGACAGCCGCTACTGGGGCTTCGTGCCGGACGAGACCGTCAAGGGCCGCGCCTTCCTGGTGTGGATGAACTTCGGCGATCTGCGCCGCATCGGCACCCGGATCGAATAGCGGGAGGCGCACCGTCCGGAAAAAGGGGAGGGCTATGCTGAGGCAGCGCGGATTGTCGCTTCTGGGAATGATCGTGGTGCTCGCCCTGGTGGGCTTCTTCGGCATCCTCGCCGCCAAGCTGATGCCGTCGTACATCGAATACGCAAGCGTGCGCAAGCTCTTCGCCGCCATGGAGAAGAACGGGGAGACGAACGGGACCCCGAACCAAATCCGGCGCGCTTACGACCGGCGCAACGCGATCGAGGACGTGAAGAACGTGCAGGGCCGCGACCTCGAGGTCCGCAACCAGGCCGGCGAGACCATCGTCTCCGCCGACTGGTCGGTGAAGGTGCCGCTCGTCGGGAACATCAGCGCCTGCATCGACTTCTCCGTGTCCACGGCGCCCGAAGGCGCCGGGTCCGACGCCACGCAGTGACGCGCAGGGCGGCCCGCGGCGCCGAGCCCCTCGAGGGTCTCGACGAGCTGGAACGCCGCCTCGCACACCGCTTCGCCTCGCCCGAGCTGCCGCGCCAGGCGCTCACGCACCGCAGCTACGGCGCGCCGCACAATGAAAGACTCGAGGTCCTCGGCGACAGCCTCCTCAACTGCGCCGTCGCGACGCTGCTCTACGAGCGCTTTCCCGCGCTGCCCGAGGGCGACCTGTCGCGCCTGCGCGCGGGCCTCGTGAACCAATCGTCCCTGTCGGAGATCGCGCGCGAGCTGGGCCTGGGCGAGCGACTGCGCCTGGGCGAAGGCGAGCTGAAGAGCGGCGGCTTCCGGCGTCCCTCGATCCTCGCCGACGCCTTCGAGGCGCTGCTGGGCGCGGTGTACCTCGATGCGGGCTTCGAGGCGATGCGCACCACGGTGCGCTCGCTCTTCGCCGAGCGCCTCGAGCGCGCCGGGCAGGGCCCCGTGGACAAGGATCCCAAGACCGGGCTGCAGGAGCACCTGCAGGCGCGCCGGCTCCAGCTTCCCCGGTACGCCGTGATGAAGACCGAGGGCGAGGCGCACGACCAGACGTTCACCGTCGAGTGCCGCGTGGACGACCTGGGGCTCGCCGCGATGGGCAACGGGCCCAGCCGTCGCGCCGCGGAGCAGGCCGCCGCGGCGGGCGTGCTCGCGCAGCTCGAGGCCGCGCCGCGGAAGCGCAAGACATGAGCCGCGAGGCCTTTCGCACCGGCACCGTCGCCATCGTGGGCCGCCCGAACGTCGGCAAGTCCACGCTGCTCAACCAGCTCGTGGGAGCGCACGTCGCCATCACTTCGAGGAAGCCGCAGACCACGCGCCATCGCCTGCTCGGCATCCATACCGACGAGCGGTGCCAGGTGCTCTTCGTGGATACGCCCGGTTTCCAGACGCAGCACCGCAACGCCCTCAATCGCACCATGAACCGCACCGTGGGGCAGGTGGCGAGGGAAGTGGATGCGGTCCTCTTCGTGATCGACGCGCACGGCTGGGACGAGCGCGACGATCCGGTCCTCGCGCTCCTGCCGCCGAAGGTGCCCGTGGTGCTCGCGCTGAACAAGGTGGACCGCATGCGCGACAAGTCCGAGGTCGCGAAGACGCTCGTCGATGCGGCCGCGCGGCGCGACTTCGCGGCCCTCGTGCCCGTGAGCGCCGCGAAGGGCACGCAGGTTCGCGCGCTCCTCGGCGAGATCCGCAAGCTCCTGCCCGAGGCGCCGCCCATCCACGAGCCCGACGAGATCACCGACCGGCCCGAGCGCTTCCTCGCCGCCGAGCTCGTGCGCGAGCGCATCTTCCGGCTCCTGGGCGACGAGCTGCCGTACTCCACCGCGGTCGACGTGGAAGCGTTCGAGCAGGAAGGGAACCTGCGCCGCATCTCGGCCGTGATCTACGTCGACAAGCCCGGCCACAAGGCGATCGTGATCGGCGAGAAGGGCGCGACGATCAAGCGCATCGGAACGGAGGCGCGCCATGCGATGGAGGCGCTGTTCGGCTCGAAGGTGTTCCTCGAGACCCACGTGCGCGTGAAGAGCGGCTGGGCCGACGACGAGGCGGCGCTCAAGCGGCTCGGCTACCGCTAGGGACGGACCCTGGTGTTGCCGTTGCTCGGTTCAGGGTCCGTCCGTGGTTTTCGCAATCATGGATAGAGCCTACGTCCTCCATACCTACGCCTACCGCGAGACCAGCCTGATCCTGCAGGCCTGGACGGAGAAGCACGGCCGCATGGGGCTGGTGGCGAAGGGCGCGCGGCGGCCGAAGTCCGCGCACCGCAGCCTCCTCGTGCCCTTCCAGCCGCTGTCGATCGACTGGTTCGGACGCGGCGAGCTGCGCACGCTCAAGACCGCCGAGCCCTCGGGCCCGGCGACGCCGCTCGCGGGACAGGGGCTGCTCTCGGCCTTCTACCTCAACGAGCTGCTGCTCAAGCTCACGCATCGCGACGATCCGCACGAGGGGCTCTTCGAGGCGTACGACGTCGCCATCGGGGAGCTGCGGCGGATTTCCCGGGAGGCCCGCGAGCTCTCGCCCGCCTTTCCGGCCGT
>DASUXK010000087.1:0-2536 GCA_036377935.1 Usitatibacter sp. | reverse complement strand
GCGCGCTCGCGCGCTCGCGCGAAGCCCTCATCGCCTACGCCGCGGACCGCCCCATCGACGCCGTGGTGGGCCCGGGCTACCTGCCCTGCCCCGACCTCGACGGCGACGGCTGGGCGGAAGCCACCTGCGGCTCGCTCGACGGGTCGAGCGGCCAGGAGCAGCGCCTCGGGCGGCTTCCGTGGAAGACGCTGGGCCTGCCCATGCTCACCGACGGCGACGGCGAGCGGCTCTGGTACGCGGTGTCCACCAAGTACAAGGGCCTGCTCAATTGCGCCGCGAGCCGCGCCTGCGTGGACATGTCGCCCGCCGCGGCGCTCGGCACGATCACGGTGCGCGACCGCTCCGGCCGGGCGTACCACGACGGCACGCTCGCGAGCCCCGGCCGCGCCGGCGGCGCCGTCGCGGTGGTGATCGCGCCGGGCGCCGTCGTCGCGCGGCTCGAGGCCGACGGATCGCGGCGCGCGCAACGCCGCGACTGCGCGCCGGACGATTGCGATGCCGAAGGCGTGTGCAAGACGCGCCCGCCGCAGCTCGCCGCGACGTGCGATCCGCGCAACTACCTCGATCGCGCGCCGGCCTCGGGCGAGGACAACGCGCGATTCGTCGACCGCGGCGACGCCGCCGGGCGCCCGGACAACGTCGACGGCTTCATCGCCGGGCCGCTCGCCCGACCCGACGGGGAGGTCGTCGTGAACGATCGCGTCGCCGCCGTGGGATACGCGGACGTCATGCCGGCGATCCTGCGCCGCGTCGCGGCGGAGGCGGCGCATTGCCTGCGCTTCTACGCGACGCGGCCGGAGAACGCCGGCCGCTATCCGTGGCCCGCGGCTTCGTGCCGGGACGGGGCGACGTTCGGCGCGGCGCCCGACCGGCAGGGCGCCTCGCTCGGCACGATCGCCGACACGCCCTTCGCGCGCAGCGTGGAGTCGTCGGGCGGGCGCATGCTGGAGCGCTGGTGGCGCACCGCCCCGCGCGCGCCCGAGGCGCTCACGGAGCTTCCCACCGAGGTCGACGCGTGCCGCATCGCCGTCGCGCCCGCCGATCCCGGCCCCGTGCGCCGCGCGCCGCCGGGAACGCCGCTCGCCGAAGCCCGGACCGCGGGCTTCGACGCGATCTCCTGGTGGACCCCATGGCAACCCTACGTGAGCTACGCGCTCGCGGGCGGATTCGCGCCCGATGCGCAAGGCGCGCCCGGGTGCGCCGGCGGCGCCTGCATTGAGGTCGTCGACGGGACGGGCCGCACGATCGCGCGCGACCGTCCCGCCGCGGTCGTCGCTTCCATCTCGTGCGCGGGCGCGCCGCGCTGCGATCCCGCGCGCGGTTGCGCGCAATTGCGGCTCGACGACGACGCGGCCGCCCATGGCCTCGCCTTCCTTCCCTGAGCCCGCGCGCGGCTTCGCGCTCCTCGAGGCGTGGATCGCGCTCGTCGTGCTCGCGATCCTCTTCGGCGGGCTCGCGCTGCCGCTCGCCGCGCAGGTGCAGATGCGCCGCCAGGAGGCGCTCGAGCGCCAGCTCGAGGAGGCGCGTGACGCCCTCATGGGCTTCGCGGCCGCGCAGGGCCGGCTGCCGTGCCCGGCGACGCCTTCCAGCGGCGGCGCGGAAGCCTTCGCGCCCGGCGGCGATGCCTCGAACGGTGCATGCGCCGACTACTACGGCGGATTCCTTCCCGCGGCGACGCTGGGCGTGCGCGGCGTCGACGACGAGGGGTTCGCGCGCGATCCCTGGGCGAGCCGCGAGAACCGCCTGCGCTACGCGGTCTTCGGCGGCACGGTGAACGGCGTCGCGAGCCCGCTCACCCGAACCGACGGCGTGCGCGAGGCGACGCTCTCCGCGCTCGGCGCCTCGCACTATCTCTTCATCTGCGCGAGCGGGCGCGAGGCGAGCGGCGCCGGGTGCGGGCCGGCGAGCCGCCAGCTCACGCGCCGCGCGGCCTTCGTCGTGCTCTCGCGCGGGCCCAACGCCGCCTCGCCCCCCGCGGCGGGAAGCGACGAGGCGCGCAACCTCGACGGCGACGCGGTCTTCGTCTCCCGCGAGGCGTCGATGTCCCCCGGGGATCCCTTCGACGACACGCTCCTCTGGGTCCCGATCCACCTGCTCGCCCACCGGCTGATCGTCGCCGGGCGGCTTCCCTAGCCCGGCGCGGGAACGGGCGGGCGCGCCCGGGCATCCCATGGGCAGCCTATAATTGTCATCCGAGCGAGAGAGGACCCTCGATGAACCAGCGCGACACCGGCCTTCCCATCCCCGACGTGCAAGCCACGCCCGACACGCGGCGCCTGGCGATCGATCGCGTCGGGATCAAGGCGATCCGCCATCCCGTGAAGATCCGCGAGCGCGCCGGCGGCGTCCAGCACACGATCGCCCACTTCAACATGTACGTGGGGCTGCCGCACCATTTCAAGGGCACCCACATGTCGCGCTTCGTCGAGATCCTGAATGCCCACGAGCGCGAGATCTCGCCGGACACCTTCCGCCTGATGCTGCGCGAGATGGTGAAGAAGCTGGAAGCGGCGACCGGGCACATCGAGATGACGTT
>DASUXK010000086.1:0-2169 GCA_036377935.1 Usitatibacter sp. | reverse complement strand
GGGTGAACGGCAAGCCGCGCAAGGGACAGGCCGATTCGACCGCGGATCTCGAGGCGCTCGCCGATCGCATGGTGGCGCCGGCGCTCAACGAGGCGGTCGCGTGCGTGCGCGAAGGCATCGTCGCCGACGCGGACCTGTGCGACGCGGGGATGATCTTCGGCACCGGCTTCGCGCCGCACCGCGGCGGGCCCATGCAGACGATCCGCGAGCGCGGCAAGGACGAATGGCTGCGGGTGCTCGCCGAGCTCGAGCGCCGCCACGGCGCGCGCTTCGCGCCCGACCCCGGGTGGGCCTCGCTGTAGAAGACGAGCGAAGGTGGAGCTGCGCGACACGGCGCGAGCGACCGACGGCTACCCGCTCGCGGTGACGCGCTTTCCCGCGGAGGGCCGCGCGTGGGCGACGGCGCTCGTGGCACCCGCGATGGCGGTGCGCCAGGATTTCTACGCCCCCTACGCACGTTTCCTCGCGCAGAACGGCGTGCATGCGCTCACGTTCGACTACCGCGGCATCGGCGCCTCGCGCGCCGCGCCGCTTCGCTCCACGCAGGCGACCGTCACCGACTGGGCGACGAAGGACTTCGAGGCGATGCTGGGCGAGGCGCGGCGCGCGGCGCCGGCGCTTCCCCTCGTCGTCGCCGGCCACAGCCTCGGCGGGCAGATCCTCGGGCTCGCGCCGTCGAACGCGAGCGTGCGCGCGGCGATCCACGTCGTCGCGGGCTCGGGCTACTACGGCTTCAACGAGCGCATGCGATGGCGCGTGCGCCTCCTGTGGTTCGTCGCGCTCCCGCTCTTCACGCGGCTCTTCGGCTACTTTCCCGGGCGCCGGCTCGGCATCATCGGCGACCTGCCGAAGGGCGCGGCCCTGCAGTGGAGGCGATGGTGCACGCATCCGCTGTACGCGCTCTCCGAGGGCGAGGCGGCGCGGGCGTCGTTCGAGCGCGTGACGGCGCGCATCCTTTCGTACTCGTTCGAGGACGACCCGATGATCGAGGCGCGCGCGGTCGATTCGCTGAACGGCTTCTATCGCCACGCGCGCATCGAGCATCGGCACGTCGACCCGCGCGCGACGGGCGCGGCCATCGGCCACTTCGGATTCTTCTCCGAGGCGAGCGGCGCGCGGCTGTGGCGCGAATCGCTCGATTGGCTGCGCGAGGCGCTCGCCGCCGGGGTGTGAAATCCTTTCTTGCGACGTCTCGCTTCCCGGCGGGCCGACCTCCTTGCGGCGCGGGGTGGGGCCGGATAGCATGCGCACGCCCCAGAGGCATCCATCCACAGGAGAATCCATGAAACGCCCCATCCTCATCCTCGCCGCCCTCGCCGCCGCCTCCGCGCTCGCCGCGGGCGCGGCCGACGCCCCGAAGAAGCAGCGCACCCCGCAGCAGCAGCGCATGGCCGATTGCTCGCACGAGTCCAAGGGCATGTCGGGCGACGCGCACAAGAAGTTCATGAGCGAATGCCTGAAGAGCAAGGACAGCCCGGCCGACGTGAAGATGGCCCTGTCCAAGGCGGCCCCCGCGAAGGCGACCCAGCAGGAGAAGATGAAGACCTGCAACGCGGAGGCCGGCCAGAAGCAGCTCAAGGGCGAGGCGCGCAAGAAGTTCATGAGCGAGTGCCTGAAGGGCTGACCGCCCGCCGTTTCCCCGGAAAAAGGCGGGTTTTCCCGCCTTTTTTCGTTTCCGCCCCGCCGATCCCACATCCCCGGGTGGGGTCCACCCCCGCCCCCGCCCCGCATCATCGGCCGCACCTTTTCGGGATTCCCGCAAGGCGCACGGAAAGCCAGCCGCCCGCAGAGGCGGCCCCCGCCGGCGGCGCGCCCCCGCCGGCTTTCTTCACAATCGTTAACAACGGCGCCGCGTCGCGCTGCCTACGATCCGATCTCCGGCTCGTTCGTGTGGGGCGCGGCCTTTGTCGATGCGGCGTTTGTTGCTCCTCCTCTTCGCGATGGTCCTGGCGGCGCCCGGCGCCCGGGGCGAGCGCGTGTTCCCGGCGCGGGCCCCGGCCGGGCACGCGAAATCCGTCGCGATCGCCGCGCTGCGCCTGGACGCTTCCGCGGCCGCTTCGGTCGGCCTGCCCGCGCTCGACACGGCGGCCATCGCATCGATGCAGCGCGAGAACCGCGCGAACGGGATGCGGGCGCTCAAGCTCGGGGTCGTGCGCGAGGCGCCGCAGG
>DASUXK010000085.1:0-4195 GCA_036377935.1 Usitatibacter sp. | reverse complement strand
CTTCGTGGGTGTCGCGCTCGGCACGGCGCTCGCGGTGCCCGTGGGCTTCCTGCTGGGCTGGTATCGCGGCGTGCGCACGTTCGTCGATCCCGTGATCAACTTCTTCCGCGCGCTGCCGCCGATCGCGCTGATCCCGCTGGTGATCGTGTATTTCGGCATCGGCGAGCTCGCGAAGGTGGCGATCCTCTTCTACGCCTCGTTCTTCGCCGGCGTGATCGTGATGTACGAGGGCATCGCGCAGATCAGCCCGATCTACGTGCGCGTGGCGCGCACGCTCGGGGCCACCGACGGCGAGATCTTCCGCAAGGTGATCGTGCCGCTCGCGGTGCCGCACATGCTCACCGCGCTTCGCGTGGCGCTCGGCGTCGCGTGGGCCACGCTCGTCGCCTCCGAGCTCATCGCGGCGCAGCAGGGCCTGGGCGCGCTCATCCAGAACGCCTCCAACTTCTTCCAGCTCGACATCATCTACCTCGGCATCATCTGCATCGGCTTCGTCGCGCTCGCGATGGACACGGCGCTGCGCATCCTCGCCCGGCGCCTCGTCTCCTGGCAGGAGCGCATCGCATGAGCGCGCAGCCGGTGCGCATCCGCTTCGACCGCGTGAGCGCGCAGTTCGCCACGCCGACCGGGCCGCTCACCGTCGTGGACGACGTCTCCTTCGAGATCGCCAACGGCGAGTTCGCCTCCATCATCGGCCCCTCGGGCTGCGGGAAGACGACGATGATGAGCATGGTCGCGGGCTTCGTGAAGCCGTCGAAGGGCGAGGTGCTCCTCGACGGCAAGCCCGTCGCCGGCCCCGGCCCCGAGCGCGGCGTGATCTTCCAGGAGTACGGCGTCTTCCCGTGGCTCACGGTCGAGCAGAACATCGCCTTCGGCCTGCAGCTCGCCGCCAACCGCGTGGGCGAGGCGGAGCGGCGCGAGATCTGCCAGCGCTACATGCGGCTCATGGGCCTGTCCGACTTCGCGAAGGCCTTCCCCAAGACGCTCTCCGGCGGCATGCGCCAGCGCCTCGCGATCGCGCGCGCCTACGCGGTGAAGCCGCAGTTCCTGCTGATGGACGAGCCCTTCGGCGCGCTCGACGCGCAGACGCGCAGCAACATGCAGGACCTGCTCCTGCAGGTGCTCGCCGCCGAAGGCAAGACCGTGATGCTCATCACGCACTCGGTCGAGGAAGCCATCTACCTCTCCTCGAAGATCGTCGTGGCCACCGCGCGCCCGGCGCGCGTGCGCGAGATCGTCCAGGTGCCCTTCCCCTATCCCCGCGACGAGGCGCTGCACGAGACGCGCGAGTTCGGGGAGCTGCGTTCCCACATCCGCGACCTGGTCATGCAGGAGTACGCCGCGCAGCAGCGGCAGGCCGCGCGCAACCTCGACTGACCCAAAGGAGGATTCATGAGCATGAACCGCAGGAAGTTCCTGGGCAGCGCCGGCGCCGGAGCCGCGGCGCTCGGCCTGTCGTCCCTCGGCGCCCCGGCCCTCGCGCAATCGAAGACGAAGGTGAAGCTGGGCTACCTCCACACCCTCGCGGTGGACGGGCAGATCTGGCTCGGCATCGACCGCGGCGACTTCGCGAAGCAGGGCGTGGAGTTCGAGCTGCGCCAGTTCACCACGGGCCTCGAGCTCTTCCAGGCGATGATCGGCGGCAGCATCGACATGCTCGCCACGGGCGCGGTGATGTCGAACTTCCCCGCGCGCGGCCAGGGCAAGGTGTTCCTCATCAACGACGTCGAGTTCGCGACCGCCCAGCTCTGGGTGCGGCCCGAGGCGGGCATCAAGACGATCGCCGACCTCAAGGGCAAGAAGATCTCCACCACCGCGGGCACGACGGCGCACGTGTTCCTCGACAAGGCGTTGCGCGCGAACGGCGTCGATCCCAAGGACGTGGAGATCGTGAACCAGGGGATGGCGAACGCCGTCACCTCCTTCATCTCCGGCGCGGTGCCCGCCGTGGCGCTGTGGGTGCCGTTCAACATCTCGGTGCGCGACAAGGTGCCCGGCGCGAAGATGCTGGTGGATGCCTCCGCCTTCTATCCGCAGGCCGCCATCGTGGGCGGCTGGGTGACGAATGCCGAGTACGAGAAGAAGAACCGCGCGGTGCTGCAGTCGATCATCCGCGGCTGGGCGAGCGCGAACGACTACTTCATCGCCAACGCCGACGCCGCCCTCGAGCACCTGCACAAGGAGCACTACAAGCAGGTGCCGCTCTCGGACCTCAAGGAGCAGTTCCACGCGCAGAAGATGTTCACGTCGAAGGAGTGGCACAAAATGTACGCCGACGGCACGGTCACCCAGTGGCTGCAGCAGGTGACGGATTTCTTCGTGCGCTTCGCGAACATCCAGAACCCGGTGCCGGCGTCGCAGTACTTCGACCCGAAGGTCTACCTCGACACCATCAAGGCCTGAGGACCGGCGCGGGATGGCGGACGGGCAGGAGTACGACTACATCATCGTCGGGGCCGGTTCGGCGGGCTGCGTGCTCGCGAACCGGCTCACCGCCGATCCTTCCGTGCGCGTGCTGGTGCTGGAGACGGGGGGCGTGGACCGCAATTTCTGGCTGCGCCTTCCCGTCGGCTACTTCCGCACGATCTACGACGCGCGCTTCTCGCGCGTATTCGATACCGTCCCCTGCGAGGGCACGGCGGGTCGAAACGTCCTGTGGCCGCGCGGGCGCGTCCTCGGGGGTTCCAGCTCCATCAACGGGCTGCTCTACATCCGCGGGCAGCACGGCGATTTCGACGAGTGGGCGCAGCTCGGCGCGACGGGCTGGGGCTATCGGTCGGTGCTGCCCTACTTCAAGCGCTCGGAGCGCTACGCCGGCGGCGAGAACGAGTACCACGGCGCCAGCGGCGAGCTGGGCGTCTCCGAGCTGCGCAACGACCATCCGTATTGCCGGGCGTGGGTGGATGCGGCGGTGCAGTACGGCCTGCCGCGCAATCCCGACTTCAACGGCGCGCTCGACTGGGGCGCGGGCTCCTACCAGCTCACGATCCGCGACGGCTGGCGCTCGAGCGCCTCGGTCGCGTTCCTGCGCCCCGTGCTCGGGCGGCCGAACCTCGCGGTGCTCACGAACGCGCACGTGTCGCGCGTGCTCTTCGAGGGCGCTCGCGCGGCCGGCATCGAATGGCTGCAGGCGGGACAGGTGAAGAGCGCCCGCGCCGGGCGCGAGACGATCCTCGCCGCGGGGGCGATCCAGACGCCGCAGATCCTGCAGCTCTCCGGCATCGGGCCGGGCGATGCGCTGCGCGCGCTCGGCATCGAGGTGCGCGTCGATGCGCCCGAGGTGGGCGAGAACCTGAAGGACCATTACCAGGCGCGCACCATCGTGCGCCTGAAGAAGCCCCTGTCGTTGAACGACCAGGTGCGAAACCCCTTCTCGCTCGCGAAGATGGGCATCGACTGGCTGTTCGGCAATCGCGGGCCGCTCACGGTCGGCGCGGGCCAGGTGGGCGGGCTCGGCAAGACCGCGCACGTGCGCGATTCGCGCGCCGACGTGCTCTTCAACGTGATGCCGCTCTCGGTCGACAAGCCGGGCGATCCCCTGCACCGCTACTCGGGCTTCACCGCCTCGGCCGCGCAATGCCGGCCCGTTTCCAAAGGCCGCGTGCGCGTCGTTTCGACCGATCCTTTCGCCGCGCCGCGCATCGAGACGAACTATCTATCCGATGATCTCGACCGCAAGGTGATCGTGGCGGGGATCCGCATGCTGCGCGACATCTACGCGCAGCCCGCGTTCCGCGACCTCGTCGAGGCCGAGGTGCTGCCCGGCGCCGATCGCCGCACCGACCGCGAGATCCTCGACTTCGCCCGCGGGAAAGGCGGCACGGTGTTCCATGCGGCGGGGACGTGCCGCATGGGAAGCGATGCGCGTTCGGTCGTCGATCCGGAGCTGCGCGTGCGGGGAGTCGAACGCCTGCGCGTGATCGACGCCTCCGTCATGCCGGAGATGGTGTCCACGAACACCAACGCGGCGTCGATCATGATCGGGGAGAAGGGCGCGGCGCTGGTCGCCGGCCGCGATCACTGAACGAAGCGGCGGTACGCCTCGGGCACCGGATCGAGCGGCTGCAGCCGCTTCGCGCCGCGCAAATGGCTCCCGGCGGCAGCCGCGGGCATAATGTCGCCGTGCCGGAAATCGTCCTGGAGAAGGTCACGAAGCGCTTCGGCCGCGTGAAAGCGGTCGACGACGTGAGCTTCC
>DASUXK010000084.1:0-3091 GCA_036377935.1 Usitatibacter sp. | reverse complement strand
GGACAGGTCGAAAAATTAACCTGACCCCACCGTGCCCACCGTGCCTCAGCGAAACTCGTAGCGCACGATGCCGTACACCAAGCGCGCACGCGCGTCGTAGTACGACGGGTCGTAGCCCGCCTGGAACGTGTTCTGCTGGTTCGTCGCCGGCGGGTTGGTGTCCATCAGGTTCTTCACCCCGAGCGTGAACGTGAAGTGCCTGAGGCCGGTGTACTGGCCCTGCAGGTCCCACAGGCTCATCGAGCCCACCGTGCGCAGGTTGCCGTTCACGTCCGTCTGCACGTCGGTGTAGCTCGACTGGTACGTGTTCGCGAGCGTCGCCGACCACGGGCCCTGGTCCCACGTGAGCGAGGCGTAATGCTTCCAGCGCGGCGTGACGCCCACCACGGGCGAGCCGAACCCGTTGCTCACGAAGCCGCTGAACGTGCCGTCGAGGTTCTGCGCATCCCAGCGGATGTAGTACGTGCCCGAGACGTCGAGGCGCAGCCGGCCGTAGCGCGTCTGCGGCGCCTTGTAGTGCGCCTCGATGTCGATGCCCTCGATGTGGGTCGCGCCGATGTTGATGTAGGTGGCGTCGATCCCGGTGATGCGGCCGGGCAGGTTTCCTTCGGCGGGCCCGCGGTGGATGAGGTAGGCGTACGGCGAATCGGGCGCGAGGACCGCCGCGAGCGGCAGGCCGTTCACGATCTGGTCGTTCAGGCGGATCTTGAAGTAGTCGGCCGAGACCGAGAAGGCGTTGTTCGGCTCGAGCACGATGCCCGCGGTGAACTGCTCCGACTTCTCCGGCTTCAGGTCCGGGTTGCCGCCCTGGATCGTCGTGAACTGCGTGAGGCAGTCGATGCCCACATTGCCCGTCACCGGGCAGCGGATCGGGTCCGAGAGGTTGCCCGCCGAGGTGGCCGCCGCCTGCGGCACGTAGAGCTGGAAGAGCGAGGGCGCGAGGAAGCCCTTCCCGTACGAAGTGCGCAGCAACACGGAGCGGTTCGGCTGGAAGCGCAGGCTCACCTTCGGGTTGTTGGTGCGCCCGAAGTCGCTGTAGTCGTCGGTGCGGATCGCCGCGTCGAGCTCGAGGCTGCGCAGGATCGGCACGTTCACTTCCGCGAAGAGGGCCGTCACGTCGCGGTCGGAGTGGACCGCGCCCGAGGCCGCGCCATAGCCCGTGAGCTCGCCGGCCGCGTACGGCGCCGACGGATTCTGGTCGAGCTTCTCCTTGCGGTAATCGAAGCCGACGGCGCCCGCCACCGTCCCCGAGCGCATCGTGAAGAGGTCGCCCGACACCTTGCCGTTGATCGCCGCGGTCGAGGACTTGTCCTCGAACACGTCGCCGGTGAACTCGGATGTGCGCAGCAGCGCGACCTGGTCGGCGGGGAGGTTCACCGTCGTGAGGTCGATCCGCCCGCTGTCCAGGATGGGCAGCAGCAGCGGGTAGATGAAGTAGCCGTTGTTCACGCGCTCGATCGTCTTGCCCTCGGCGTACGAGTACGAGATGTCCGCGTCCCACCGGTCGAGGAACGTGCCCTTGATGCCGCCGACGAGCTGGTGGCCGGTGTTCCTGTCGGTGAAGTCGCGATTGCCGAGCCCCGTCATGCGGTAGCGCACGTCCAGCGGCTGCCCGTCCACGCCCGCGGCGGCCGCGGCCGCGTGCGGATAGAACGGGCTGTCGGGCTGGATCGTGATGTTCCCCGGCTGGTCGGCATTCACGCCCCAGGAAAACACGCTCGAGACGGGCGTGGCCTGCAGGATCACGTGGTTCTCGTCCTTGCTGTAAAGCGCGTGCCCGTAGAGCTGCCAGTCGCGCGTGAGCTGGAACTTGCCCTGCAGGAAGAAGTTGCTCGCCTTGTCGTCGGGGATGGATTCCACGCCCGGCTGGCGCGCGGAATCGGCGAAGCAGCCGCCCGCGAGCGTCACGTACACGTTGTACGGGTTCGCGCCGCAGTTCGTCCCCGAGCTGCCCGCGATGCCGATGCCGCCGGTGGTGAAGTTGCCCGGGAACGTGTTGCTCGATCCCCAGAAGCCGCCGAGGTTGTTGAGGAAGTTCTCGGTCGAGTCGTTGGAGAAGTTGCGATCCACCTGGTCGAGCGGGTGCTGGTGGTTGAACGACGCGTTGAAGAAGACGTTGTACCGGTCGCGGGCGAGGTCGCCGAAGCCGAGCGAGGCGCTGTACCGCTCCTCCTCGCCGCCGCCGCTGCGGGTGGGCTGCCCGTAGTACACCGAGGCTTCCGCGCCCTGGTAGTCGGAGCGCAGGATGAAGTTGATCACGCCCGCGATCGCGTCCGACCCGTACACCGCGGAGGCGCCGTCCTTCAGCACCTCGACGCGCTCGATGGCGGAGAACGGGATGATCGCGAGGTTCACCCCGGCGACGCCCTGGATCTCGCCGGGGAAGCCGTTCACGCGCTTGCCGTTGATGAGGACCAGCGTGTGCGCGCCCTGCAGCCCCCGCAGCGAAGCGGTCTGCGCCGAATACGTGATCCCGCCCACCGGGCTCGTGAGGTTCGTGTTGCCGAGGCTGTTGTTGACCGAGATGAGGCTCAGCAGCTCCATCGGCGTGGTCGCGCCCGTCTTCTCGATCTGCTCGCGCGAGATCACCGTGACCGGCAATGCCGACTCGCCCTCGACGCGCTTGATGCTGGTCCCCGTGACCTCGATCCGTTCCTTCGTCTGCGCGGTCTTCTCCGCGTCCTGCTGCGCCGATGCGGCGCCGGCCTGGAGCGCCGCCGCCACGGCCGCGGCGAGCACCGCGGTGCGCGGCATGTTGAAGCGATTTTGTCGTTTCATGTTGTCCCCGGGTTAGGTTTGGCTTGCGGAAGGTACAGAGCGCGGTTTTCGCGCGTCAACGAAATCGCGACTGGAGCGGCGCGCGGCGTTGCCGCGCCGCAACTCGCGAATACTTCCTGTGGCATTCCTCCAATTTTTTTGTGTGCCTAGTCGGCCCCCTGCGGCGCGCGCGAGCGGCCCTCGAGCAGGCGTGCGGTGAGCGCGCGGATCTCGCGGTCGGCCTGCGCGATGAGCGCGACCAGGTGCTGGGCGCGGCGCGTGAGCCTTCGCGCCTCGGGGGGCGCGAACACGTCGTCGATCGCGGTCGGCGTCT
>DASUXK010000083.1:0-4448 GCA_036377935.1 Usitatibacter sp. | reverse complement strand
CCTACACTCGGTGCCGCGACTCGTTGACGGTGACGCCGCGCGCAGGGGGGAAGGCGATGGAATTCGCCGGTCATCGGCTCACGATCTACCGCAAGCAAGCCGACGGTCGGTGGCTTCTGGCCCGCGATGCCCACACGCTGTCCCCGGCTCGATATCCGCCGGGAAGTCAAGGCGTTTAAATAAATAAATGCCTAGGAGCTGGCGCAGGCGGGGCTCATGCTGCGGGAACGGCCCCGAATCGGGGCCATGCGGCGCGTGGACTCATGGGCCGCCCTCGTTGTGAAGGACGCGCCATGCAAACCCAAATCTCGCCCGACATCCATTTCGAGTCCATGAAGGACGTGACGCGCCTCGCCTGGCTGCTCAATTTCGAAGCCGTGGCCGCCGTGCCGCCGAAGGCCACCGCCGTTCCGGCGCGCTCCTAAGGATCGCACCCCCCATCGAGGCCCTGTCGAGAGACAGGGCTTTTCCTTTTGTGGATGCTCCGCGCTACCCGTGGCGGGGTGTGCCGCGATACGGCTCGCCGCCGGGCTCGATGTAGACTGATGCGAGCCCGATCCGCGTCGCTCCACTCGGTCAACCCGATCCGACTGCAATGGCCCAACACCGCCTGGTAATCCGCAATGCCACCGTCATCGACGGCTCGGGTGCACCTCGATACACCGCCGACATCGCGCTGAAGGGCGGTGCGATCGCCGCCATCGGCCCCGACCTCCCGCGCGGCGACGAGGAGATCGACGCGAGCGGGCTCATCGCCGCACCCGGCTTCATCGACGCGCACACGCACGACGATCGGCTGATGCTCTCGGCGCCGGACATGGCGCCCAAGGTGAGCCAGGGCGTGACCACCGTGGTCGCGGGCAATTGCGGCATCTCGCTCGCGCCCGCGCCGCACGGCATGCCGAAGCCCGTGACGCCGCCGCTCGACCTGCTCGACGACGAAGGTTCGTGGTTCCGCTTCCCGACGTTCGCAGCCTACGTCGAGGCGCTGGAGGCGAGCCCCGCCGCGACGAACTGCGCGCTGCTCGTAGGCCATAGCGCGCTTCGCGTGCAGACGGTCTCCGACCTGAATCGGGCTGCCACTCGCGCCGAGGAAGCCGAGATGCGAAGGCTCGCCGAAGAGGCACTCGCCGCGGGCGCCATCGGCATCTCGACGGGCCTCTGGTACGAGCCCGCGCAGGCGGCGACGACCGAAGAGGTGATCGAGGTCTGCCGCCCGCTCACGGCCCGCGGCGCCCTCTACTGCACCCACATGCGCGACGAGGCCGACGACGTTACCCGCTCGCTCGAGGAAACGTTTCGCATCGGGCGCGAGCTCGGCGTGCGCGTGGTGATCTCGCACCACAAGGTGGCGGGCGTGCGCAACCATGGCCGGTCGAAGGAAACGCTCGCGATCATCGACCGGCGCATGAAGGAGCAGCCGATCGGGCTCGACTGCTATCCGTATTGCGCATCGTCGACGATCCTCTCGTACGACCGCACGCTGGGCGCTTCGAAGACGCTCGTGAGCTGGTCGCGACCCCATCCCGAGTTCGCCGGCATGGATCTCGAAGAGATCGCCAGGCGCATGGGCAAACCGGTGCGCGAGGCGGTAGAGGCGCTTCTTCCCGCGGGTGCCATCTATTTCGCGATGGACGAGGCAGACGTGCAGCGCATTCTCGCCTTCCCCGACACGATGGTCGGCTCCGATGGGCTGCCGCACGACGCGGCGCCGCATCCGCGGCTTTGGGGCACGTTCCCGCGTGTGTTGGGCCACTATGCACGTGACGTGGGGCTGTTCCCCCTCGAGACGGCGGTGCACAAGATGACCGGGCTCACCGCGAGGACGTTCGGGCTTAAGGACCGTGGACTCATCAAGAACGGCATGGCGGCGGACATCACGCTCTTCGATGCGCAGACCATCGGCGATGCGGCGACGTTCGAGAGCCCCATCCGCGCGGCGCCCGGTATCGCGACGGTGATCGTGAATGGCGAGGTCGCCTGGCGCGACGGGCGGTCGACCGGTGCGCGGCCTGGACGCGTACTGGCAAGGGGCTGACGAGCTTGATGCATGGCGCGTCATGGGACCCGAACGACGCGGTATCCACCGGAAGGACTGCGACCGATGAGTCATGAAGAGCCGCCATCGCTCCAGGGTTCCTGCCATTGCGGGGCAGTTCGCCTCACCCTCCCGGTTGCCCCGGACAAGGCCACGAGCTGCAATTGCTCGCTTTGCCGTCGCTCGGGGGGCATCTGGGCGTACTACGAGATCGGAACAGTGTTGATCGAAGGTCATCCGGAGAACACGGAAGACTACATCTGGGGCGATCGGACGCTGAGGAACGTGCGCTGCAAGACGTGCGGCATCGTTACCCACTGGGAACCATTGGATCCCAAGCCCGGTGCGAGGCACGGAGTGAACCTGCGCAACTTCGAGCCAAGGCTCCTGGAGTCGGTGGTCGTCAGGCGCTTCGACGGCGCAGACAGCTGGACATTCCTCGATTGAACCCTTGGCCGGCAGGCGATGCCGACCGTGTTGCGCGTTTCCCCGAGGACTCGGCCCCTGCCGGGCCATGACGCACAGTGTCAGTCGGCGGCGTCGCGCACGGCTTTGCGCACCGGGTACGGTCGATCGCCCATGAGCCCCGTCCAGAGAATCCGGTTGTAGCGCTCGGCGTCGATCGCGTCTTCGCGCCCGAAGTCCATTCCTTCCGTGGCCTTGGCCCAGTACGTGACGTCATGGGTCGGCCGTGCCGCGGCGGCGCTTTGCACCTTCGGCAGCGGCAACGCCGTCGATGCGAGCAGCGGCGGAACCGTCGCCGTGAATGTCCAGCGCGGCTCGCTCGTGTCGAACACGTCGGTCATCGGCGGTTGCGTCGCCGTGTAGAGGCTCAGGTGATCGAGGCCGAGCACGTCTTCGATCGTGCGCAGGAGATTGACGGTCGAGTAGCGTGTCGAGACGACGGCGCCGTGCTTCACGTAGGGCCCGGCGATGAAGGCAGGCCCTCGGTGGGCATCGACGTGATCGGGGCCGTCCTGGCAGTCGTCCTCGACGATGAAGACGAGCGTGTCTTGCGCGTAGCGGCTCTTCGCGAGCGTCTCGAGCAGCTTTCCGACGGCGTAGTCGTTCGCCGCCACCTGCAGCTCCGGCGTATCGACGCCGTCCATCGCGTTCTTGAAGTCCCCCGTATGGTCGCCGCCGAAGCGCACGAGGCTCAACGCCGGCAGATCGCCTCGTTCCTCGAATCCGCGGAACTCCCGCTCCCACTCGAGCTCGCGCCACGTCTCCGGCAGCGCCTGGTCGAAGCCCCGGAAGTACTCGTCGGTGCGCCCGACGAGCTCCGGATCGACCGCCATCGCCTGCTGCACGTGATGCGCGAACGGCTCGCGATCACGCGCGTTCAAGCTCTCGACGAAGAAGCCGTAGTTGCGCACGGTCTTGCCGGCACGAAGCACCGCGCTCCACAGATATCCCCGCTGCCTCGCGCCGTTCGGTCCGTCCGGAGCCGCCACGTTCCCCGTCCCCGGCAGGAAGTCGTCGTCGTCCGGCATCTCCGGATTGGTCGCCCTGCGCGCCGCTCCGAGCACGCCCATGCCCACGCCGCGGTTCTCTCCTTCCCATTCGTACGCCCCACCGCGGCCCGCATAGTTCGGCGGCACCATCTTGACGCCGAAGTCCGATTCCCGGCCTCCGGTACTCCACGGCCAGCCGTTGCCGCTCACTTCCGCGGGGTCGTAGAAATCGTCGAGCGTGACGAGCGATGTCGCGAGGGCATGCACGTTCGGCGTCACGGCGGCGCCGAATTCCGCCAGGTGCGGATCGCCGTTGCCGCGGCCGAGATCGCCGAGCAGCTGATCGTACGTGCGATTCTCGCGAATGATGTAGATCACGTGCTTCACGTGCTCGCGCAGGAACGACATCGTCGCCGCGTCGCGAGAGCCGGCCGCGAACCGGAACGTGTTGTTCGCTTCGACTTGCCTCGTGAGCGCCGCAAGCACGCGCGTGTCGGCCGGAATCGGCATCGCCTGGAAGCCGGAGCGCGAGAGCTGCAGCACGTACTGGTTGTATTGAAACTTGACCGGGCTCGTCTTCGGACACCCGCTCGGACCGCCTTCGCAATTCCCCCGGTTGGGCCCCGGCACGCTCTTGCTGTTCACGACGTAGAGCATGTCCGCATGGGGACCTCCCACCACGACGTGCTGCGGATACCAGCCTGTCGGAATCAGCCCCTCGACTTCGGGCTTGCCCTCTCGCAGGTCGATGACCGCGATCGCGTTCGTGCCGCCATCGGTCACGTAGAGCGTCGATTCGTCGGCCGAGAGCGCGAGACTGTTGGGCGCCGCGCCGCCGTACCCCTTCGCATGATCGAGGATGCCGTCCGGCGCCACCGTGCCCACCGTCGCCGTGAGCTCGTTCCGGTTCGTGTCGACGATGGCGACGGCGTCGGCGTTGTCCATCGCGACGAAGA
>DASUXK010000082.1:0-2246 GCA_036377935.1 Usitatibacter sp. | reverse complement strand
GGCAGCGACGACAGGCGCAGCTCGATCTCCTCGCCGTCGGGCATGCGCGTCTTGATGCGCCCGTCCTGCGGCCGGCGCTTCTCGACCACGTCCATGCGCGCGAGGATCTTGATGCGCGCGACCATCGCGACCATCACCGGGTACGGCACCCGGTAGATCTCGTGCAGCACGCCGTCGATGCGGAAGCGCAGCACGCCCACGTCGCGCCGCGGCTCGAGATGGATGTCGCTCGCGCGCTGGTCGAACGCGTACTGCCACAGCCAGTCGACGAGGTGGACGATGTGGTGGTCGTTCGCATCGAGCGGGCGGCCGGCCTTGCCCAGCTCGACCAGCTGCTCGAAGCTGCTGAGGTTCGCGCCCGACGAGACGCCCGACGCCTCGGCGCGCTTCATGCTCCTCGCCAGGTTGAAGAACTCGCCCTGGTAGCGCTCGATGTCGATCGGGTTCGCGAGCACGCGCTTGATGTTGAGCCGCAGCATCTGGGACAGCTCGGGCTCCCAGCTCGCCATGAACGGCTCGCTGGTGGCGATCGTGACTTCCCGGCCGCTCACCTCCACGGGCAGGATCGCGCGGCGCTGCGCGTACTCCGAGGACATCACGCCGGTCACCGCCTTCAGGTCGATCTTGAGCGGGTCGATGTGATGGAAGGGAATCTTCAGGCGACCCGCCAGCCATTCCGTGAGGACATCGGCGGAAAGGACCGGGTGCGGCGGCTTCAACGAGCGCCAGCGCGCCTCGGAGACGACGATCAGCGGGTGGCGCGCCCCGCCGCGCGTGAGCCGCGCGTCCTGGTTCAACTTCGTGGCGGCTTCCGGCGCCACCAGCCCGTCCTCGACCATCCAGTCGAGCATCTCCCGCAGCTGCAGCTTGCGGTCGACGCGGGCGGCGGTGGGGGCGGTGGCCATGAAGACGATTATATGGGGTCAGACCCAATTCGCCAGCTCGATGGCGTCCGCGACGGTGTTGGCCTGCGAGGGGGCCTTGTCCTTGCGCATGCGCAGCATCCGCGGGAAGCGCACGGCGATGCCCGACTTGTGGCGCGTCGAGCGCTGGATCGCCTCGAAGCCCAGCTCGAAGACGAGCTCGGGCTTGACCACCCGCACCGGACCGAATCGCTCGGTGGTGTTGCGGCGGATGAAGCCGTCGACCTCCCGGATCTCCTCATCCGTGAGCCCCGAATAGGCCTTCGCGAACGGAACCAGCTCGCCGTCCCTCCACAGTCCGAACGTGTAGTCGGTGTAAAGGCTCGCGCGCTTGCCGTGGCCCTTCTGCGCGTAGATGAGCACCGCGTCGAGCGTGTAGGGCTCGATCTTCCATTTCCACCAGTCGCCGCGCGGCCTTCCCACGCCGTACGCCGAGGACGCGCGCTTCAACATGAGGCCTTCGGTGCCGTGCTCGCGGCTCTTCGAGCGTGCGACGGCGAGCGCCTCCCACGAGGGCGCCTGCACGCGCGAGGAAACGCGGAAGCGCGTGCCGCCGGGGATGGACAGCAGCGCCTCCTTCAGCCGCCGCCGGCGTTCGTGCAAGGGACGCGGGCGCCAGTCCTCCCCTTCCCATTCGAGGAGGTCGAAGGCGAGGAAGATCACCGGCGCCTCGGCGAGGATCTTCGGCCCCGGGTTCTTGCGTCCGAGCCGCTTCTGCAGCGCCGCGAACGGCATCACGCGCTCGTCCTTCCACGCGAGGATCTCCCCGTCGATCACGCAATGGGGCAGGCGATGCGCGTCCGCCATCAGCTCGGGAAACGGGCCCGCGATCGGCTCGTCGCCGCGCGACCAGAGCGCCAGCGTCTGGCCGCGGCGGATCATCTGCGCGCGGATCCCGTCCCACTTCCATTCGGCGATCCATTCCTCGCGCGGGCCCAGCGCCTGCGGCTCGCCCTCGAGCGGATGCGCGAGGAAGAAGGGGTAGGGGCTGCCGGGCTCCGCGCGGCCCGGCGCGGGATCGACCAGTCCCTCCCACAGCTCTGCGCTTGGCGACCATTCGCCGGCGAGGCGATGCGCGATCACCTTCGCCTCGACGCCCGAGGCCTGGGCGATCGCGCGCATCACGAGAAGCGCCGAGACGCCGATGCGGAAGTTGCCGGTGATGAGCTTGTTGAAGACGAAGCGCTCGGTGCCCGCGAGCTCTTCCCAGCACGCGAGGAGCCGCGCCCTTTGCTCCGCCTCGGCGAGCGCGCGCAGCGGCAGGAGCCGCTCCTCGATCCACGCATGCAACGGAAGGTCGCTCGCACGCGCCGGCGCCGGCAG
>DASUXK010000081.1:0-5153 GCA_036377935.1 Usitatibacter sp. | reverse complement strand
GCGCGGAGGGCGTGCGCGGCATCGTCCGCTCCGCCTCCTACCTGGGCTCCCGCACCTCGTATGAGATCGATGCGGGAGGCGCGATCCTGCGCTGTGATGTGCCGGGCGAGCGGGAGCCGCTGGCGCCGGGCGCGTCGGCGGCGCTCGACTGGGAACCGCACGCATGGCAAGCATTCCGGTAGGCCGGCGCGGCCGGGCGCTGCTCGCGGCCTGGCCGCTCTGGCCGCAGGCGCTGGTGCTCGTCGCCTTCTTCGTGATCCCGGCGGGCTTCATCGCGAACGCCTCGTTGCACGACAAGGCGGGCGGCTGGACGTTCGCCCACTACCTCGCCTTCGCCGTGGACCCCTACAACCGCGGCGTCGTCCTGCGCACGATCGGAATCGGCGTCTCGACCACGCTCCTCACGCTCGTCCTCGGATATCCGCTCGCGCGCGCGATTTCAAGGGGATCGACCTTCACGCGCTGGTTCCTGAGCGCCGCCGTGTTCTTCCCGCTGCTCACGAGCTCCGTGATCCGCAGCTTCGGGTGGCTCGTGCTCCTCGGAAGCAACGGGTTGCTCAACGACACGCTGCAGTTCCTGGGGCTGCCCAAGGTGCAGCTCATCTTCAACTCGGTCGGGGTGACGATCGCGCTCGCGCAGGTCCTCCTGCCCTTCATGGTGCTCAGCCTCGTCAGCGGGCTCGCGAACATCGATCCCGCCATCGAGGACGCGGCGGCGACCCTGGGCAGCACGCCCGCCAGGCGCTTCTTCAAGGTGACCGTGCCGATGCTCGCGCCGGGAATCCTCGCAGGCTCGCTCCTCGTCTTCGCCATCGCGATCAGCTCGTTCGTGACGCCGGCCCTCATCGGCGGACCGCGCGCCGAGGTGATGGCGACCATGATCTACACGAATGCGACCCAGGTGGCGAACATCGGGGGAGCCTCGGCCGCATCGCTCATCCTGCTCGCCGTGACGCTTTTCGTGGTGACTCTCTACTACCGCGTGATCTTCGCTGCCGCGCCGGACGCGGCGGGGCGCACGCCATGAAGGGGTGGATGCTGCGCTGGCTGGGCCGGCTCGTGGTCGGGGCGATCGTGCTGTACCTGCTCGCGCCCACGCTGGTCGTGGTCATCTTCTCGTTCTATCCGACGGCGTACCTCACGTTCCCGCCGCACGCCTTCACGTTGAAGTGGTATCACGAGGCTTTCGCCCAGCACGACCTCTTCCTCGACCCGCTCGTCACGAGCCTGCTGCTCGCGCTCGCGAGCTCTGCGATCGCCACGGTGATCGGCACGGTGGCCGCGCTGGGACTCGTGCGCGCGCCGCTGCGCCATCGCGCCTTCTGGCAGGGGGCATTCCTCGCGCCGATCCTCATCCCGACGCTGATCGTGGGCTTCGGGCTGATGCTGTTCTTCCTGCGCCTGGACCTGCTCGGCTCGTGGTGGAGCCTGCTCGCCGGGCACGTCACCATCATCGTGGCCTACGTCATCCAGTCGGTCAGCGCATCGCTGGCAGGCCTCGACCCCTCGGTGGAGGAGGCGGCGAAGACGCTGGGCTCGAGCCCGCTGCGCGCGTTCTTCCGCGTGACGCTGCCGCAGATCGCGCCCGGCATCGCCGCGGGGGCGGTCTTCGCGTTCATCATGTCGTTCGACGAGCTCGCGTTGACGCTGCTGCTCGCCACGCCGACGACCACCACCCTGCCGGTGGCCATCTACTCGTACGTCCAGTTCGACTCGGGGCCCACGGTCGCCGCGATCTCCACGATCCTGCTCGCGATCACGCTGGGCTTCCTCCTGCTTCTTCAGCGCGTCGGCGGCCTTCGCCGGCGCACCCACTAGAGGAGATTCGTTCCGCCATGCCGCAACTCGCGCCCGAAGCCGCCGCCAAGGTCTACCGCAATTCGATCGTGATCGACGCCACCGCGCCGATCCTCGTGAACGACGAGGACTGGCCGAAGTGGCAGCAGGGCGGGGTGACCTGCGCGTTCGCGACGCTCACGATCTCGCGCGGCGGCGCGAACATGCCCGGGGTCATCACGTCGACCGCCGCCTGGTTCGCGAAGCTGCGCAAGCACGGCGACCGGCTCCTGCATGCGACGAGCGTGGCGGATATCGAGCGCGCCAAGCGCGAGGGCAAGCTCGCGGTGGTCTTCCATTTCCAGAACGGCGCGCCCATCGAGTACGACATCAACCTGGTGGAGCTCTACCAGCGGCTCGGGGTGCGCGTGATCCAGCTCACCTACAACGTGAAGAACCCGCTGGGCGACGGTTGCCTGGAGCGCACCAACGCCGGCCTGAGCGACCTCGGGGTGGCCGCGGTGAAGGAGATGAACCGCGTGGGCATCCTCGTGGATCTTTCGCACACCGGCGAGCGCACGACGCTCGACGCGATGGAGGTCTCGGAAAAGCCGGTCGCCTTCACGCACGCGAACGCGAAAGCGGTGTGCGACCACCCGCGCAACATCACCGACGAGCAGATGCGAAAGCTCGCGGCCCTCGACGGAATCATGGGCCTGAACGGCTTCCCGCCCTTCGTGCGTGCGAACGACCCGGCCCCGACCCTGGACCACCTGATCGATCACCTCGATTACATCAAGAAGACGATCGGCATCGACCACGTGGGCCTGGGCCTGGACTACTTCCATTCGCCCAGGTCGGACTACGACAAGCGCCTCGCTTCCGGCGAGTGGAAGGCGAGCGATTACCCGCCGCCGCCGTGGAATTATCCGCGCGGCATCGGCGACGCCTCCCAGCTTTCGGCGATCGCCCCCGCGATGGCGAAGCGGGGATACACCGACACCGAGATCGCCAAGGTGCTCGGCGAGAACTTCCTGCGCGTGCTTCGCGCCGTTTGGGGCGCTTAGGGCGAGGGTGGGCGAAGTCGTCGTCATCGGCGGTGGGGTCGCGGGCCTCACCGCCGCGCTCGAGCTTGCCGCCGGCGGGCATGGGGTGCAGGTCCTCGATGCCGCGGACTTCGCCGAGGGAACGTCCCACGGCAATGCCGGACTGCTCTGCCCGAGCTACGTCACGCCGCTTGCGTCGCCCAGGGTCCTGCTGACGGCGCTGGGCTGGCTCGCTCGGGGCGATGGGCCGTTCTCGCTGGCCCGCGCGCCATGGCGGCCCGAGATGGCGCGATGGCTCGCGCGCTTCGTTGCGGCGTGCACCCGCAAATCGGAAGAGGAGACGCGCTTCCTGGCCGGCCTCGCCCGCGAAAGCATCGAGTGGTACGACCGGTTCGCGCAGGAGAGCGCGGAATTCGGCCTGCGTCGAAACGGCTGGCTCTACCTGTACAAGACCGCGAAGGGATTCGAGGACGGCGTGCGGCATGCGCGCACGATGGCGCGAGCCGGCGTTGCGTTCGAGATCCTCTCACCGAAGCAGGCGCTCGAACGCGAGCCCGGACTGCGAGCCGTCGCGGGCGCGGTGCGTTATCCGGACGACGCGCACCTCGATCCGCATGCCTTCGTGCTCGCCGCCGCCGAGCGGGCCAAGGCGGCGGGCGTGCGACTCAGGGGGAATTGCCGCGTTTCGTCGATCCGGGAGGAGGGCGATCGCGTCGCCATCGCAACGAACGATGGCGAGCTGAACGCGTCGCATGTCGTGCTCGCCGCGGGGGCCGCGACTCCGGCGCTGGTCGAGCCGCTCGGCATCCATCTTCCCGTGCTGCCCGGGCGCGGCCACAGCGCTTCGCTGAAGTCCGATTACACGCCGAATACGCCGCTGCTCTTCGCGGAGGCGCATCTCGTCGTCACGCCCATGCGCGGGTTCGTGCGAATGACGACCGGCCTCGAGCTCGGCTCCTGGGATCCCGCGCCCGATCAAGGCCAGCTCGACGCGATGGCGCGGGGCGCCGGTGATTTCCTTGCGGGACCTGCGCCTTCGGTGACCGATGGGTGGGTCGGCTACCGGCCGCTCACGCCGACGGGGCTGCCGATCGTGGGGCCCTTCACCGGCCATCCGCGCGTCATCGCCATGTGCGGGCATGGGACGCTGGGGATGACGCTGGGCCCTGCGACCGCGAGGATCGTGCGGGCTGCGGTGGAGGGGAGGGTGGTGCCGCAGTGGGTATCGCCGAGCCGTATCGGTTGCTGAGATGCATTTGAGTTCGGTCCCAGCTGCGTGCTCGCTTTCATGCGGGCTGCCGATACTACGTGGCTGTGACCTCGAGCAGTTGCCGCGCCAATGAACCGCGGTTGTGCGAGATTCGCTCCCGTCAGACGTTATCGCCCTGCTCGAATTGATAATGGGTCGATCGCGTATCAATGCGGCTATGTCGCACCTCCACCGGGACGCCGCCGAACGTGTACGCGGTCCGCCTTAGTGCAAGGATGGGATCGCGCGCCTTCAGCCCGAAGAATTGCCTTGCAACCGCATCGCAAGGCATGGCCTTGAGCTCTTCCTTGATCCGAACGATCGTGACTCCGAACCGCTGCTGGAAGAGGGCGTAAAGCGTTTTCCCGTGCTCCCGGATCATCTTGGCCGTCAGCCCCTTGAAGACGTAGGCCGGCACCGTGATGTCCGAAACGACGACGGGGGTATTTCCGATTCGAAGCAGATTTCTGATCGTGAAGACCTCCGACGCGCCACGCGATCGAGGCAATTCGAGCAGATCCGCAACTTCGTCGCCGGCCGCGCCCTTCGACAGCGAGATCAGCTCGCTCACCGGGAGCTCCTTGGTGCCGCCGTCACGGACCACGTTGAAGAAGCGATAGACGCTCCGCTCGTCGCCGTGGACCGTGACGAAGGTGCCCTTGCCCTGACGACGGACGACGAGGCCAGCTTGGGCGAGCTCGCCGACCGCTGCCCGAATCGTCGAAATGCCCACGTCGTACAGCTCGGCGAGGTTCGATTCGCTGGGCAGCATCTCGCCCGGCTTCCAACGACCCTCCCGAAGGGACGCCACCAGCCGATTTTTTACATGCTTGTAGAGTAGATCCTGAGTTTCCACCATCCCGTTGCCATCGCGAATTGTTTTCGGGATCTTATCAGTGGATCCTCAAATGACGGGCCTTCGCGAGCCTTGCGTAACCGTCGCTTTCCTTCTTCATCGCCTCTGCCATTTCCTCTGGCGTGTCACCTACCGGGGTCAGGCCCATCGCGGAAACGCGTGCCGCAAACGCGGGATCGTCCAGGACCTGCTTCGTGTCCGCGTAGATCTTCTGTACGATTGCGGC
>DASUXK010000080.1:0-5759 GCA_036377935.1 Usitatibacter sp. | reverse complement strand
CGGCGATGGGCTCGAGGGCGCCGTGGCCAAGCGGATCGGCTGCTGTGCGCGCCGCCATGGGATTCGGGAAGGAACTGGCCACGCACCCTCCGCAGGCGCCGTCGATCGTAGCCCGATGATCGGACTGGCCCATGACAGGGGGACGCGGCCCGGCGCACCGCCCGGCTAGGCCGAACGGCCTGTCAGCCGCGTCCCACGCCGAGGGCCCACGCGAGCGCGGAGAACGTGGCGAACGCGATGGCGGTGGTGAGGAGGATCGTCGCGGAAACGCGGCCGGCGTCGGCCTCGTAGCGCGTGGCGAAGATGAAGACCCAGCCCGCGGAGGGCAGGGCCGCGGTGAGCATCGCCGCGCGCGCGGTGAAGCCCTCGATCGCGAAGCCGCGCATCGCCGCCCACACGGCGAGCGGGTGCACGAGGAGCTTGGCGATCACCGGCAGGGCGAGCGTCGGCGAGCGCAGCTTCGCATCGGGACGCACCAGCGAGACGCCGATCGCGAAGAGCGCGCACGGGCCGGCGCTGTCGGCGAGCAGCTTCACGATGCCGTCCAGGGGCGCGATGAGCGTCCAGCCCAGGCCCGAGAACGCCGCGCCCAGGAGCATGCTCACGACGAAAGGGTTGAGCGCGATGCGAATCGCGCCGTCCCGCAGGTCCTGCTTCCAGCCGCGGCCGGTGGCGCCGTCCATCTCCGCGACGAGGAGGCCCACCGATCCGACCACGACCAGGTCCGCGACGATGGAGAGGATCACCGGGGCGGCGGCGCGGTCGCCCATCAGCGCCACGATGAGCGGCACGCCGAGGTAGCCCGAGTTCGACACCGCCGAGGTGAGCCCGAGGAAGGCGGCGTTGCGGCCGCTCTCGTGCAGCGCGCGCCACGCGACGAGGGTCACCACGAGCAGCACCAGCACGCCGGCGAGCGACCACGCGAGGAAGAAGCGGCCGTTCACGATCTCGTGGAACGGCGTGTGCGCGGCGAAGCGGAAGAGCATCGCGGGCACCGCGAAGTAGAGCAGGAACCCGTTGAACGCGGGCACCGACTCGGGCGGTACCCAGCGCCGGCTCGCCGCGACGTACCCGAAGAGGATGAGCGCGAAGAACGGGACGGTGACGGCGAGGATCATGGGGCGCGGCGCGAGGCTCCCCGCTCAGCGCATGTTGCCGGTGTGCCCCAGGGAGTAGCGGCCCGGTTGCGGCCAGACGGCGAGCCCGTGCGGCTCGGTGCCCACCGGGATCACCTTCGCCTCGCCCGTCGCCGTGTCGAACGCGTACACGACGTTGTCGTAGCGGCCCGAGAGCCACAGCCGCTTGCCGTCCGCGCTCACGTTGCCCATGTCGGGGCTGCCGCCGTTCGGGACCGGCCAGTTCGCGACCACCTTGCGCGTGGCGAAGTCCACGACCGAGACGCTGCCGGGACCGCCCTTCTTGCCGTGGATCATGTGCGAGCCGCGGTTGGCGACGTAGAGCTTCGTGCCGTCGCGGCTCGGGTACAGGCCGTGCGTGCCCATGCCGGTGGGGATGAAGCCGATCTCCTTGAAGCTCCCGCCGTCGATCACGAACACCCCGTCAGCGCGCATGTCCGCGACGAAGAAGGCGCTTCCGTCCGGCGCGATGCGGATGTCCTGCGGCATGCCGCCCTTCGAGAGCTTGAGGTAGCCGATCACCTTGCGGTTCACGAGATCGATCTTCGCGAGGCCGCCCGCGAACTCGCAGGTGTAGATGGCGTAGCGCCCGTCGATGGACGTGTCGGAGTGGTTGATGCCGGGGCAGCCGGGCGCCTCGATCGAGTACTGCAGCGCCATGGTGTGCGGGTCCCGGAAGTCCAGGCGCTTGTGGGCCTCGGCCACGACGATGGCGCTCTTGCCGTCGGGCGTGAAGTACATGTTGTAGGGATCGTCGACCGGGATCGCCTTGCCCGGCTTTCCCGTGGTGGGATCGATCGGAGTGAGGCTTCCGCGGGTCGTGTTCTCCGCGTTGTTCGTGACCCACAGGGTCTTCAGGTCCCACGAGGGCACCACGTGCTGCGGGTTGAGGCCCACTTTGAACCGGTCCACCACTTTGAACGTCGCGGGGTCGATCACGTACACGTCGTTGGAGCTCACGTTCGGCACGTAGATGCGGGAGAGGGCGCCGTCCACGGCGGGACTCAGCTTGCCGGCGGTGGCCTCGCTGTAGAGGTTCGACGGATCGGGCACCGGCGGCATGCCGGGAACCGGCTCGAGGGCGCTGGCGGTGCCGAAGGCGAAGGAGGCGAGGAGGAGGAGGGCGGAGGGGACGATGCGGCGCGGGACGGCGGCCTTCACTTTGGGGCGGGCTCCAGGGGCGAAAGCGCCATTCTACCGGCGCGCGGTCTCTTTCCTGATGGCGGCGACCGTGCGCTCGATCACGAGATCGGCACCGAGGCGGCCCAGCTGCGCGGTGGCGCGGCGGGGATCGCCGCGCACGCCTTCGGCCGCGTTGCCCGCCGCCTCGTCGAGGCGATCCTTGCGCACGAGCGAAGGATCGACGGCGAGCGTGAGGGAGGTGTCGGCGAGGCCCGCATGGATGCCGATCTCGGACTCCTTGTACCCCTTTTCCCGCAGGAGCTTCGCGAAGCCCTTCGTCTCGGCCTCGTAGTAGACGGGCATCGCGTGGGCGCGCGCGCCCTTGCCCTTCCATTCTCGCTCGAGCCGCGCGGCGACGCGGACGAGGCTCCTGCGATAGCCGCCGTGCTCTTCCAGGAACACGATGTCCTTGAAGCCGTGGACGCGAAAGCTCTCCGCCGCGGATTCGAGCACCTTCTCGAACGCATCCTCGGGAACGCTGATCGTTCCCGGAAAGCGCATGTGCCCGGCGGGCGGATCGATGCGGCCTTCGGGGACGTAGGAAACCACGGGCGCCACCAGCGCATCGCCGAGCGCGCGCGCGATCTTCTCCGCGAACCAGCGCGCGCGCGCGTTGTGCTTGCCGAGCGCCATGTGCGGCCCGTTCTGCTCGGTGCCGCCGATCGGCACGAGGATCGTCGTGCGGCCCGCGCTCGTCGCGGCGCGCACCTCGGGCCACGTCAAATCCTCGAGGAAGACGGAATCGGGCGGCGCCGCGCGCGCCGCGCTACCGGCCAGCACGAGGAAGAGGAGCGCCAGAATGCGCGAGGCCATGCCCGATGCTAACAGAGGGAACATGCGATGCATCGCGCGCTCGAAGCATTGATCGTGACGACTCGAACCACCGTCAGCGCGGCGCAGCTCTACATCCTTCTCGATGCGGAGTTCCGCAGGCTGCGGCCGGCCGCGTGCCGCAGCTGCCGCATGCCGATGCCCTACGGGCGCAGGCCGCCCGACGACGTCTCGGCGAACTGGCACATCGGCACGCCGCCCGAATGCCCGCATCGATGCCACGTGGTGATCGCCGAGCTGCTCGCGCGCATGTGGACCCTGTACGACATGAGCCCGGAGCGCGAGAACTAGCGCCGGTAAGAACTACGTCCCGGGCGCGGCTTCCGGCGGGCACTCCTCGAGGAGGATCGCGCGCAGGCGCTCGGGATCCGCGGGCTTCGTGAAGTGGTGGTCGAAGCCCGCTTCCTGCGAGCGCTTGACGTCGTCCGCCGTGCCCCAGCCGGTGATCGCGACGAGGAGCACGCCCCCGCCCCGATTCGTGCGGATGTGCCGCGCGACGTCGTAGCCCGACAGGTGCGGCAGCCCGATGTCGAGGAGGGCGGCCTCCGGCTGGAACTCGTCGGCGGCGCGCACGGCCTCGAGGCCATCGTGGGCGGTACGCACGTCATAGCCCATCACGTCGAGCATCATCGCGAGGCTCATCGCCGCATCCTCGTTGTCGTCGACGACGAGGATGCGGCAGCGGGCGGCGGAATCTTCGGAAGCGACCATGGTGCGAGGATATGGGAAAGGCCGGCGCCGGCGATGTGACGCGGCGCACTGGCGAGGATTGCGCTGGTAGGGCAATTGCACCCGCGGCGGGTTCATCCGGCGCAATGATACGCCGGTCCCGCGCGCTGGGAAGCTCGAATCGCCCGGGAGGGCTAGAGCATCTCGCAGGCGATGCCGAGCTTCACGAGGCGCGTGCGGATCCGCCAGGCATCGTGGCGCAGGAGGAATGCGCCGAGCGGGCGGGCATCGTGGTCGCCCATGACGATGCTCTTGCAGCATCGGTCCCGCGCGAAGCGCGTAATCGTTTCCTCCCAGTGGCCTACCTCGACCTCATGGCGGTAGGGCACGTTCGAGGCGTCCAGGAGGTCCATGAGGGGACGCAGGCGCTTGAGCCCATCCTCGCGAAGCAGGCGCTTCACGTCGATGCCTCGAAGGAATTGCATCGCGTGTCCCGTAGGGGCGGGCTCCACGGCGAGGAGGTGGATGCGGACATCGCCCTCGGCGTGCATCCGCGCGAGCTTGGCCGCGATCGACCGGAAATCCTGCAGCCGGTTCGCGACCACCAGGACGTTGCGCAACGCCGCGGGGAAGAGCGCGACGTGGGCGGGCGCGACGTCGGGCGTCACGGCGATCGCGCTCAGGATGCGGCGGGAGCGGCCGAGCGCCGGCGCGAATTCATGCGCTCGAGGATCTTGCCCGTGGCGATCACGAAGGCCGCGCAGAAGATCGGCGAGACCGAGTGCAGGATCGCCGCGTTCACGTCCACCCACGACTTGATGGCCGGGTCGGAGATCACCATCTCGCCCGCCACCCAGCCGATGAGCGCCGCTCCGACCATGACGAGCACCGGGAAGCGCTCCATGAGCTTCATGAGGAGGGCGCTGCCGAAGAGGATCACCGGCACCGTGATGAAGAGCCCGACGATGAGCATCCAGATGTGCCCGTGCGCCGCGGCGGCCATGGCGAGGACGTTGTCCAGGCTCATGATCATGTCGGCGATGATGATGGTGCGGATCGCCGCGCCGAGCGTCGACTTCTGCTCGACGCCGCCGTCCTCTCCCTCGCCTTCGCCGATGAGGAGCTTCACGCCGATCCAGAGCAGCATGCCGCTTCCGACCATCTCGAGGTACGGAAGCTGGAGGAGGTAGGAGACGATCCCGGTGAGCGCGACCATCAGCACCACGACGCCGACGCTGCCCCAGATGAACGCGATCTTCTGGTGGCGCGGGGAGAGGCGCCGGCAGGCGAGCGCGATCACCACCGCGTTGTCGCCGCTCAGCACGACGTTGATCAGCATGATCTGCAGGAGCGCGATTACCGCTCCCGACGTGCCGTTCACTGCGGATGCATCCATCCAAATGCCCCTTCGAAAGGTCGCGTGATTTTTCGAATCGGGGCGCCGCTCGCTCGTGCCCCCTCCTGCCTCTCAGGCTAGGCGCTGGGGGTAACGCGGGGCTGAAGGGGAGCTTGGGGGAAGCTTGTGAAGTGGTGACGGTAAGCTGTTGAAACTTCTGAGTAAAGCTGTCTGTTTTGCGATGCTTAGCTGTCTATTCGCTTGCGTGGGGCTGGCTCCCGACTGGCTCCCGACCTTCCACGTTTGCTCATGGGGTGCCTGCCACGGCTTCTCGGGGTTCTGGAAGCTTCGTGTCCGGCCATTGCGGAGATGCCCTCATCCCGGGCGGGTGGGGGCAACGAGTATGGCTACGTCGGCTTGCGTAGACCTTGGCTGTGCTGGGGATCGGCGGGAGGAGGGCGGGCCCGCGCCGTATGGGTCGATGCGCGCGTGGCAGGACGCCATCGCGATCGGGTGCCAGCGACTACGATCGCGTTGAGCGCGAGCTGCCCGTCGTTCATCGTGGCGTGCATCGACATGGCGATGCATCGCCCTCGCGTGATGCG
>DASUXK010000079.1:0-4123 GCA_036377935.1 Usitatibacter sp. | reverse complement strand
GGCGTACAAGCACTCGCTGAAGGAGGTGCCGCTCGACATCCCGGAGCAGGTCTGCATCACGAAGGACAACACCCAGCTCGCGGTGGACGGGATCATCTATTTCCAGGTCGTCGATCCGCGGCTCGCGAGCTACGGCACCTCGAACTACGAGCTCGCGATCACCCAGCTCGCGCAGACGGCGCTGCGCAGCGAGATCGGCAAGATGGAGCTCGACAAGACCTTCGAGAGCCGCGACGAGATCAACCACAAGGTCGTCCAGGTGCTCGACGAGGCGGGCCAGACCTGGGGCATCAAGGTGCTGCGCTACGAGCTGAAGAGCCTCACCCCGCCGGAATCGATCCTGCGCGCGATGCAGGCGCAGATCACCGCCGAGCGCGAGAAGCGCGCGGTGATCGCGACCTCCGAGGGCAAGCGCCAGCAGGAGATCAACATCGCCGACGGCCAGCGCCAGGCCGCGATCCTGGAATCCGAGGGCCAGAAGCAGGCGCAGATCAACAAGGCGGCGGGCGAGGCGCAGGCCATCGAGCTCGTCGCCAACGCGAACGCCAACGCCGTGCGCGCGGTGGCCGCCGCCATGGAGACGCCCGGCGGCATGAACGCCGCCAACCTGAAAGTGGCGGCGCAATACGTCGAGGCCTTCGCCAACCTCGCCAGGCAGGGCAACACGCTCATCATTCCCGCGGACCTCTCCAACGTCGCCTCGCTCGTCTCCAGCGCCATGACCGTCCTCGACCGCACCCGGCTCGGCGAGGCTTCGGTGAAGTCTTAGGCAGGAAGGTTCCCCGGATCCAGTGTTCCGAAACAAGGCCGAAATGCCAGACCACGAGTTCGGATTCGAGACGTTGTGCGTGCACGCCGGGCAGATCCCTGACGCGCAGACGGGCTCGCGGGCGCAGCCGCTGTACCAGACGACGTCGTACGTGTTCGACAGCGCCGACCACGCGGCGAGCCTTTTCAACCTGCAGACGTTCGGCAACGTCTACACGCGCCTGTCGAACCCGACCACCGCGGTCTTCGAGGAGCGCATGGCCGCGATCGAGGGCGGGCGGGCGGCGGTCGCGACCGCTTCCGGCCAGGCCGCCGAGATGGTCGCGTTCCTCAACATCCTGCAGGCGGGCGACCACGTCGTCTCCTCCGCGAAGGTCTACGGCGGCACGCACACGATGCTGTCGGTCAACTTCGCCAAGCTCGGCATCGAGTCGACCCTGGTCGATCCCGATGATCCGGAGAACTTCCGCCGCGCCTTGAAGCGCAACACCAAGGCGATCTTCTCCGAGACGCTCGGCAACCCCGCGATCAACGTGGTCGACCTGTCCGCGATCGCCGCCATCGCGCACGAAGCGGGCGTGCCCTTCATCGTCGACAACACGGCCGCCTCGCCGTATCTCTGCCAGCCGTTCGCGCACGGCGCGGACATCGTCGTGCACTCGGCCACCAAGTTCATCGGCGGGCACGGCACGTCGATGGGCGGCGTGGTGATCGAGAGCGGCCGGTTTCCCTGGGACAACGGCAAGTTCCCGGCGATGACCGATCCCTCGGAGGGCTACCACGGCGTGCGCTTCTACGAGACGTTCGGCGACTTCGGCTACACGATGAAGGCGCGCATGGAGATCCTGCGCGTGTTCGGCCCCACGCTCTCGCCGTTCAACGCGTGGCTGCTGCTGCAGGGGATCGAGTCGCTGCCGGTGCGCATGGAGCGGCACTGCGACAACGCGATGCGCGTCGCGCAGTTCCTCGAGGGCCACCCGAAGGTCGCCTGGGTGAGCTACCCCGGTCTGCCGGGAAACCGCTACCACGCGCTCGCGCAGCGCTACCTGCCGAGGGGCGCCGGCTCGCTCCTCTCGTTCGGCATCAAGGGCGGCTTCGACGCCGGCGTGAAGTTCATCGAGGGGCTGCAGTTCGTGAGCCACCTCGCCAACATCGGCGACACGAAGTCGCTCGTGATCCACCCCGCGTCCACCACCCACCGCCAGCTCTCCGAGGCGGAGCAGGTGAAGGCGGGCGTGCCCCCGGACATGGTGCGCCTGTCGATCGGCATCGAAAGCATCGACGACATCGTCTGGGACCTGGATCGGGCGCTCGCCGCCGCGTAACGCGAAAAAGGGGTCGGATTACTTTTCCCGCTCGCGATAAAAGTCATCCGACCCCATTTCGAGTTCGTTACTTGCAGCCTTTGCGCTTGAGCTCCACGCGGCGGTTCTTCGCGCGGTCCTCGTCGCTGTCGTTGGGCACGAGGGGCTGCGTGTCGCCGTATCCATGGGACGAAAGCCGCGACGCGGCGATGCCGTGCTGGACGAGCCATTGCACGACGGAGGCCGCACGCGCGTCCGAGAGCTTCGCGTTGTACTCCGGCTTGCCGACATTGTCGGTGTGCCCGCCGATCTCGACCGCGAGCTTCGGCTCGTCCTTCATCAAGGCGAGCACCTGGTTCAACGCGGGCTCCGAATCGGGACGCAGCGTCGCTTTGTCGAAATCGAAGTTCACGCCGTAGAGAGCGGCCTTGCAGTCCTTCTTCAGATCCTCGCGCAGGCCGCTGCCCGCATCCGCCACGGTGAGCTCGTAATGCCACGGCTCGCCGTTCTGGCGCAGGCGCGCCCAGATATCGCGCCCGTTGCGCGTGTAGTGCGCGTCCACCGCGCCGGTGCCGGGGAGCTGGCAGACCTGGTCCCAACCCGCCGCTCGCAACGCGGATTTATATACTTCCTGCGTCGCATACGCGGAAAGCGTCCGCGGTCCGTCGTACGTGCGCTCGGTCCGGCGCGTACCGAAGTTCTCGTCCGGCACCTTGTCGCCGTCCGGCTTGCCGCACGCAGGGGCGACCGTGATCCCTCCGGGACGGTCGTTCATCGCATAGGTCGTCTTGCTGCCCGGGATCGGCGCCAGGTACGGAATGTCACCGTGCGCGCCGATCTTCTCCGGCTTGTCGGCGGGCGGCTCGAGCGTCAGGTGGAACGGGTTCGGCGCGATCTCGATGATCGCGATGCTGTTGTGGTTCCAGTACTCGATGTAGGTCGCGTGGTCTCCCTCTCCCTTCTGCAAGGAAGCCATTCCCGGGTTCGTATCCGTGCGGTCGCCGTAGGCCATCCTGAAGCCCTGCTTCTCGAGCAGCGAGCGCAGTCCCATCCATGCATCGGGCGAGGGATCGACCATCCCGAATTTCCAGATCCGGCCCGCCACGGGGCGATAACCGCCGGAATTCTTCGGAATCGGGCTCTCGTCGAGATCCAGGAAGTCCCAGTAGTCGTAGTCGGTGTACTTGAGGTCGTCCACCTTGAAGAGATTGCCGGGCGCGGGAAACCAGGCCGGGAGCGCGGGCTTCTTGTCGGCCGGCCAGGCGAAGGCCGGCAGGATGGCGAGCAACAGGATGGCGATTCGACGCATGGCTTCCTCCCAGGTCCGTTGGGGTTTCGCGCGGCCGCGGGCGCCTCGCGTCCGCATGCCGCACGGTTCTCGCCGCGCCCCGCGCGATTTACCATCGCGGGGGTGCGGCGCCTTCCTTCACAGGACCTGTTCGAAGAATCCATGGCAAACGGCAACCGGCCGGGAGGAGCCCCCCGTCATGCGGCGGGCCCGCGTCGCTCCTCCTTCTCTTTCCGCGTCGCCGGACCGAAGTCTAGCGCGCCGCGGGCGCTTCGGTAAGTGAAGCCGCACGATTCGCGCGTCCTCGTCGGCGCACTCCTCGCGCTCACCTTCGCCACCGGCCTGATCGACGCGGTGAGCTTCATCGCGCTGGGCCAGGTGTTCACGGCGAACATGACGGGCAACGTCGCGCTGCTCGGATTCGCGCCGTTCGTGAGCGATCTCTCGGTGCCGCGCTCGCTCACCGCGCTCGGCGCGTTCCTCGTCGGCGCGACGGCCTTCGGCCGGCTGCACGCCCGGCTCGCCGCGGGGAGCAGCCGGCGCTGGATCGCCGCGGGCTTCGCGGCGGAGGCGATCCTGGTGCTCGCATGCGCGTTGGCGACGCTCGGCCACGCCTCGCCGATTTCCGACGACGGGCGCGCCTACGCCGTCATCGCCATCCTCGGGTTCGCCATGGGCGTGCGCAACGCGAACGTGCGTCGCATCGGGCTGCGCGACCTGGCGACCACCGTGGTCACGTCGAGCCTCGCCGATCTCGGCATCG
>DASUXK010000078.1:0-2661 GCA_036377935.1 Usitatibacter sp. | reverse complement strand
AAGAAAGCCGTGCGCGTCGCCGCGGGGCGACCACTAGTCGCAGCGGAGCAGCGCGTCGGACGAGCGCGACGGAATGTCGTCGCCGCTCGCGTCGGCGCGTCGGATTCATCCGGCGCGGCGCAGCCAGGGGCGCAGCGCCCGCTCCACGTCCGACGGCGAGCGCACGTGCACGGCCTGGAGTCCCGCGCGCCGCGCTCCCTCGACGTTCGATTCCGTGTCGTCGAAGAAGAGGATGCGCTCGGGCGCCACGCCCATCTCGCGCGCGACGTGGTGGAAGGCGGCCCGGCCCGGCTTGCGAAGCCCGATCTCGCACGAGGTGAACGCGCGGCGGAAGGGCGCGAGCGCCTGCGCGTAGTCGTGCGCCCAGGCGGCATGGTGCGCGGCGTTGGTGTTGCTGAAGAGGTAGAGCGGCATCGCGGGATCGATGCGCCCGAGGAGCTGCACGGTCGGCGTCACGGCGCCGGCGAAGACGCGCTCCCAGCCGAGGCGGAAGTCGTCGTTGGAAAGCTCGATCCCGAGCGTTTCGCGCAGCGACTGGAAGTAGTCGCGCGCGCTGATCTCGCCGCGCTCGTGGCGTTCGTAGGGCTCGTCGAAGGTGAAGCGGCTGCGCAACACCGCGGGATCGGCGCCGCAGCACGCGGCCCAGTGCGCGAAGACCGCGTCCCAGTCGAGGTGGATGAGCACGCCGCCGAGGTCGAAGAGGAGGGCTTCGACGGTGCGACCCTCTCCCCGATCCTCTCCCGACGGAGAGCGAGCGCTTCGCGCGCTCATTCGCCCTTCACCTTCGTGCGGAACGTGATCGAGTAGCGCAGCGCCGCGGTGGGCGCGATGCTGTGCTGCCAGCGCCAGCGCACCTCGCCGCGCATCGCGTAGGCCGAGCGCGGCGGCAGGTCGAGCGCGAGCACCGTATCGACCGTGCGGTGCGGCCACGGCCGGAAACGCATGCGCGCATCGGCCGCGAGCGACACGCCCGCGATCGCCTCGAACTCGGGCACGTCGCGGTGCCATCCGAGCTGCGTGCCCGGGCGGTACTCGCTCACGAGCGCGTGGGTGAACGCCTCGGCGGGCAGCCCCAGCCAATCGGCGATGCGCGAGCGAAGCGGCGCGAGGAAGGGCGCAAGCCCCGGCGCGGGGCGCAGCTCGTTCTCCGCGAAGTCGTACTCCGCGCCGAAGCTCGCGATGCGGCGTTTCGCGCTGTACTCCTTGTACTGCGCCTCGCGCAGCTCGAGCGCGCGGATGCCCTCGAGCAGCGCGCGCTCCTCGTCGACCGAGAGGAACGCCGGCGCGAAGAGGAGGCCATTGGGCAGCGCGGCGGGCTCGTCGAACAAGGCGGATTGCATGTCGGATTGAAAATGGGGTCAGGTTAATTTTCCAACCTGTCCCCATTTTCGGGCGAAAAAGGGGACAGGTTGGAAAATTAACCTGACCCCATTTCAGAAGCTCACGGGGTCGAGGGAGCGCCAGAGGTACCAGGTCGCGACCGAGCTCCAGGGCGACCACGGCGCGCCCAGCTCGCGCATCTCGGCCTTGGTGAGGGGCTCGCCGTCGTTGTACGCGCGCTCCATCGCGCGGCGCAGGCCCAGGTCGTCCACGGGCAGCACGTCCGGCCGCATGAGGTGGAAGATGAGGAACATCTCGACGGTCCAGCGGCCGATGCCCTTCACCGCCACGAGCTCCCCGATGATCGCCTCGTCGTCCATGCGCGCCCAGCGCCGCGGCTTCACGGCGCCCGTGGCGAAGTGCGTCGCGAGGTCCTTCACGTAGAGCGACTTCCGCCCGGAGAAGCCGCAGGCGCGCAGCGTCTCCATCGGCATCGCGGCGACGCTCGCCGGATCCACGCGCCCGGCCGCCTGCGCGAAGCGGCCCCAGATCGACTGCGCGGCCTTCACCGAGATCTGCTGCCCGACGATGGAGCGGCACAACGTCTGGAACGCGTCGCCGCGGGTGCGCAGGTCGGCGTCGGGGAAGGCGCGGATCAGCCCGCGAAGCACCTTGTCGCGGCGGGCGAGGTGCGCCTTCGCCTGCGGCCAGTAGTCGGGAAGCATCGCCCGATTCTAGCGAACCGAAGGGGGGCGTTCCGTGTCCATACTGATCGAGCCCCACCCAGGAGGAACCATGGCGAATCCCCGATCGGCGAAGCCCGACGAGCACAACATCCCCAACCCCGCGAAGATCGAGGGAACCAAAGTCCCGCCTCCGCGCGCAGGTCGCGAGGACGAGGACCAGCACGAGGAGCGCCTCATCGACGAGGCGGTGGAAGAATCGTTTCCGGCGAGCGATCCGCCGGCGCCGGCGCACCCCGACGGCAGCCTCGCGGTGAAGAGCGCGGCGCAAAAGGGCCGCCCGACGACGCCCTCGGAGCCGGACCCGAAGAAGAAGAACGTGAAGCCGAGCGGCGACACGCCCTGATCGCATGATGCCTTCCGGCGCCGCGCGCGCCGGAATTCCCCGACGCAGTCTCCCGGAGGCGCCCCCGCCGCGTTAGGGCGGGATGCGCCTCTTCGCGCTCGCGTTTGTCGCGGGCGCCTTCCTCCTGCAGCAGCAGCGCGCGTTGCCCGATCCGCGGCTTGCCGTGCTGCTCGGCCTCGCGGCGGCGTTCGCGTGGGCGCGCATGCCCGCGCGGCAGCGCCTCGCCTGCGCGGCGCTCGCGCTCGCGTGCGG
>DASUXK010000077.1:0-4063 GCA_036377935.1 Usitatibacter sp. | reverse complement strand
AATCCCATGCTGATCGCCTGGCTCTCGCGCCGCTGCGCGTCCTCGTCGACGAGGATGCGCGCCGGGATGCCGACCGCAGTGGCGTTGTCCGGCACGTCGCGCACCACCACTGCGTTGGAGCCGATCTTCGCGCCGGCACCGACGGTGATCGGACCGAGGATCTTCGCGCCGGCTCCGACCACGACGTTGCGCTCGAGCGTCGGGTGCCGCTTGCCCTTGTTCCACGACGTGCCGCCGAGCGTGACGCCGTGATAGAGCGTGCAGTCGTCGCCGACTTCCGCCGTCTCGCCGATCACCACGCCCATGCCGTGGTCGATGAAGACGCGCCGGCCGAGGGTCGCGCCGGGGTGGATCTCGATGCCGGTGAAGAACCTCGCGACGTGCGAGCTGAAGCGCGCGAGCCAGCGCAGCCCCCATCCCCACAGCCGGTGCGAGAAGCGGTGCCAGACGAGCGCGTGCAGGCCCGGATAGCAGGTGAGGACCTCCCACACGTTGCGGGCGGCGGGATCGCGGTCGAAGACGCAGCGGATGTCCTCGCGGATGCGGCTGAACATTCGATTCCTCTGGTGCGCGGGGCGGGGATCCTGATGGACGAAGTCTCGCATTCCCGAGTAAACTTATCAACTATTCCACGGACGCGACGCCTCCCGCGCGGGCCACGAGCCGGACACGGGCGAGGCCGCCTGTACCTTGAAGAGCATCCTGCGCAAGTACTCGGAGTTCGTCCGCCAACCGGACGTCGCGCGCCTGCTCGCCGTGGCCGTCGTGACGCGCATGCCGGTCGGCATGGTCGGCTTCTCGATGCTCATGTTCCTGCGCGAGTCGCTCGGCAGCTTCGCCCTCGCAGGCGCCGCGGTCGGGGCGAACTTCGTGGCGGCCGCGGTGGCCGCGCCGATCCAGGGCCGCATCATCGATCGCCAAGGCCCCGCGCGCCTGCTCTGGTTCACCGGCACCCTGCAGCCGCTCGCGCTCGTGGCGATCCTCGCCGGCGTGAAGCTCGGGCTCGCGTTCCCCTATGTCGTCGCGGCGGCGGCGTGCGCGGGCGCCTTCGCCACGCCGATCACCACCCTCACGCGCGCGGTGTGGCGGCAGAAATTCGAGCGCGAGGAGGATCGCCGCACCGCCTTCGCGCTGGACGCGGTCACGATCGAGATCAACTTCACCGCGGGTCCCGCGATCATGGCGGCGATCCTCGCCGCGGCCGGCGCCACCGCCGCCTTCGGCGTCGCGATCTTCTTCGCGGTGCTCGCCATCGCGATCTTCACCACGTCGCCCGCGCTGCGCTATTTCCGCCGCGAGACGGGCGTGCGCCGCCACCTGCTGGGCCCGCTCACCGAGCCGCGGCTGTGGATCGTATTCGGCGCGACCTTCGGCCTCACCGTCGCGTTCGGCTTCCTCGAGGTGGGCTACCCCGCCTACGCCACCGCGCTCGGCGTTCCCGCCGTGGGCGGGCTGCTGCTCGGCATCAACTCGCTCGGCAGCGCCGTGGGCGGGGCGATCTACGGCGGGCTGCATTTCCGGGCGAGCGTGGAGCGGCAGTTCGCCGCGGCGATGGCGCTCATGGCCGCGCCGTTGCTGCTGCACGCGGTCGTCGGGCCGGTCGCCCTCTTCGCGCTCGTCGCGTTCCTCGCCGGCGCCCTCATCGCGCCCTCGATCGCGGCGCAATCGACGCTCGTCTCGCGCCTCGCGCCGTCGCACTACGCGGCCGAGGCGTTCACCTGGTCCTCGACCTTCATCGTGAGCGGGCTGGGCGCCGGCATGGCGCTCGGCGGGCACATGGTCGAGCAGCAAGGCGTGCGCGCGCCCTTCGCGGTCGGCGCGGCGATCGTCGGCGCCATGGCGATGCTCGCCCTCGCGCTCACCCCCGCGCGCCGCGTGGCGCCCGCGCGCGTGAACGACTAGCGCCGCATCCGCGCCTCGAAGGCGGCGAGCATGCCGCGAAGCGCCTTCACCTCCGCCCGCTCGAGGCGCGCGCGCGCGAGCAGCCGGCGCAGCCGCTCCATGAGCCGCCCCGGCCGCGCGGGATCGAGGTAGCCGCTGTCCACCATCGCCGCCTCCCAGTGCGCGACGAGCGCCTCGACGTCCTCGCTCGTCGCGGCCTCGCGCTCCGAGGGCGGCGCGGGCGTGAACGCGCGGGCCGCGGTCGCGAGCTCGTAGCAGGCGACCTGCACCGCGGCGGCGAGGTTGAGCGAGCCGTAGGCCGGGTTCGCGGGAATCGATACGTGCAGGCCGCAGCGGCCCATCTCGTCGTTGCTGAGCCCGGAGGTCTCGTTGCCGAACACGAGCGCGACGGGGCCTTCGCTCGCGGCCTCGAGGATGGCGTGCGCGGCCTCGCGCAGCGCGTGCAGCGGGTGCGAGAGCTCGCGCGTGCGGGCGCTGAAGCCGGCGACGAGCGCGGCGCCCTCGAGCGCCTCCTCGATGCGGCCGGACTCGCGCGCGGCCCCGAGCACGTCGGCCGCGCCGGCGGCGAGCGCGATCGCCTGCGCATCGGGCGGGTTGCGCGGCGCGACGAGGCGCAGGTCCGCGAATCCCATCGTCTTCATCGCGCGCGCGGCCGCGCCGATGTTGCCGGTGTGGCTCGGCCGGGCGAGGACGATGCGGATGCGTTCGAGGAGAGGGGCGCTCGGCATGCGCGCATTCTGCCGGATGCGCGGGGCGGGGCCGGAATAAAAAAAAAGCGGAGCGCCGCCCCCGGCGCTCCGCACTTGCGCCCCACGGTGAACCCAACGTCTGCGGCGCCGCTCGTCGTCGGCGCTTCGATCGATTTATATGGAGTCCCATGCATCGGCCGCGGCGGGCCGCCGGATGGGACCGGCTATATCGTAATACGATATGTGTTTATATATCGCGGGCCGAGACGGTGTCAACGCCGGCGAATGGAGAACCCATGCCCCTTTCGAGCGCCGAGTACGCGATGCTCGCCGCGTTCCGCTACAACCTGCGCCGGTTCCTCGCCTTCAGCGAGCAGGCCGCCGAGGGGGTGGGCCTCACCCAGCAGCAGTACCAGGCGCTGCTCGTGGTGCGCGCGCACCCCGGGCCGGGCCTCATCACCATCACCGGGCTCGCGCGCGAGATGCTGATCCGGCACCACAGCGCCGTGGGCATGGTCGACCGCCTCGAGGAGCTGGGCATGCTGCGCCGCGTGCCCTCGCCCGACGATCGGCGCAAGGTGGGCCTGCGCCTCACCGCGAGCGGGCTGCACGTGTTCGACAAGCTCGCCTCGATCCATCGCACGGAGCTGCGCAGCATCGGCCGCGACGTGGGCCGCCTCATGGCCTGGTTCGCCGGCGAGGCGGGCGACGGGGCGACGGCGCCGGCCGCGCGGCGCGTCCGCAGCGCGAACCGGGGTGCGCGCGCGCGCTCATAGTAGAATTGCAGGTTTTCCGCGCCGCCCCGGACTCTCCGCCCCCATGCACCCGATGCTCAACACGGCCGTCAAGGCCGCGCGCAAGGCGGGCTCGATCATCGTCCGCGCCTCCTACGACGTCGACAAGCTCACGGTGCGCAGCAAGCGCCGCAACGATTTCGTCTCGGAGGTGGACCAGGCGGCGGAGGACGCGATCCTCTCGACGCTGCGCGACGCCTATCCCGACCACGGCGTGCTCGCCGAGGAAAGCGGCGAGCACCGCGCCAAGGCCGAGTACCAGTGGATCGTCGATCCGCTCGACGGGACCACGAACTTCCTGCACGGCGTGCCGCAATACTGCGTGTCGATCGCGCTCGCGCACCGCGGGCAGCTGCAGCAGGCGGTGGTGTTCGACGTGAACCGCAGCGAGCTCTTCACCGCCACGCGCGGCGCGGGCGCGTTCCTGAACGACCGGCGCATCCGCGTGAGCCGCACCGACAAGCTCGACGGCGCGCTGATCGGCACCGGCTTCCCCTTCAAGGAAGTGGGCCATATCGACGAGTACCTGCGCATGCTGCGCAACATGATGGTGATCGCGGCGGGCGTGCGCCGGCCGGGAGCCGCGGCGCTGGACCTCGCCTGGGTCGCGGCGGGGCGCACCGACGGGTTCTGGGAGCTGGGTCTCTCCCCGTGGGACATGGCCGCCGGTGCGCTCCT
>DASUXK010000076.1:0-4784 GCA_036377935.1 Usitatibacter sp. | reverse complement strand
GCCGAGTCCGCGAAGGCGACCCCGGGATCGTCCGCGTAGATGTGGCGCGCCTCGTCCATCGCGACCGGGTCGTACGCCACCACCGAGGCGCCGCGGGCGCGCAGCTGGCCGATCAGCACGCGGCTGGGCGCCTCGCGCATGTCGTCCGTATTGGGCTTGAATGCGAGGCCCCACAACGCGAAGCGGCGCCCCTTCAGGTCCTTGCCGAAGCGGTTCTCGATCTTCGCCGCGAGCACGCCCTTCTGGCGCTCGTTGGCTTCGTCCACGGCGCGCACGACCTTGAGGTCGATGCCGTTCTCGTTCGCCGTGCGCAGCAGCGCCATCACGTCCTTGGGAAAGCACGAGCCGCCGTAGCCCGCACCCGGGTAGAGGAAGTGGTAGCCGATGCGCGGATCGGAGCCGATGCCGATGCGCACGTGCTCGATGTCGGCGCCGAGCTTCTCGGCGAGCAGCGCCAGCTCGTTCATGAACGAGATGCGCGTGGCGAGCATCGCGTTGGCGGCGTACTTGGTGAGCTCGGCGGAGCGGATGTCCATCACCTGCAGGCGCTCGTGGTTGCGCTGGAACGGCGCGTAGAGCTCGCGCATGGCCGCGATGGCCTGCGGCTCCTCGGCGCCGATCACGATGCGGTCAGGACGCATGAAGTCCTCGATCGCGGCACCCTCCTTGAGGAACTCGGGATTCGAGACCATGGAGAACTTGTGCTTCGAGCCGCGCCTGGCGAGCACCTCCGCCACCGCGCCCTTGACCTTGTCCGCCGTTCCGACCGGCACGGTGGACTTGTCCACGATCACGCGCGGGCCGTCCATGTGCTGCGCGATGTTGCGCGCCGCGGCGAGCACGTATTGCAGGTCGGCCGAGCCGTCCTCGCCCGGCGGCGTGCCCACGGCGATCATCTGCACGTGCGCGAAGAGCGCGCCCTCGCGCGGGTCGGTGGTGAACGAGAGGCGGCCGCTCGCGATGTTCGCGCGCACGATCTCCTTCAGCCCCGGCTCGAAGATCGGGATGTCGCCGGACTTGAGCATGGCGATCTTGCGTTCGTCGACGTCGAGGCACAGGACGTGGTTGCCGACGTCGGCGAGGCAGGCGCCGGTGACGAGCCCGACGTAGCCGGTGCCGATGATGCTCACTTTCATGCGCGGACGCTTTCGAGGGAATTGCGGATGGATTCGAGGGCCGCGGCGGGATCCGCGGCTTGCGTGATGGGCCGCCCCACCACGAGGTAGTCGGCGCCGAGGTTCACGGCCTCCACGGGCGAGACGGTGCGGGACTGGTCCTGCACGCCCGCGCCGGGCAGGCGGATGCCGGGCGTCACCAGCGTGAAGTCGGCGCCCGTGGCCTTGCGCAGCGCCGGCGCCTCCCGCGCCGAGCACACGACGCCGTCGAGGCCGCTCGCGCGCGCGAGCCGCGCGAGCCGCGTCACGTTCTCCTCCGCCCCACCGTGGAAGCCGATCTTCGCGAGGTCGGCGTCGCCGAGGCTCGTGAGGATCGTGACGCCGACGAGCAGCGGCGGGCGCTGCACGCTCGCGAGCGCCTCTCGCGCGGCGCGCATCATCGCCTCGCCGCCGCTCGCGTGGACGTTGAGCATCCACACGCCGAGGCGCGCCGCCGAGCGGCACGCGCCCGCGACCGTGTTCGGGATGTCGTGGAACTTGAGGTCGAGGAACACCTCGTAGCCGCGCTCCTGCAGGGCGAGCACCACCGAGGGCCCCGCGGCGACGAAGAGCTCCTTGCCCACCTTCACGCGGCAGAGCTTCGGATCGAGGCGCGCGGCGAGCGCGAGCGCGCCGGCCGCGTCGGGAAAGTCGAGCGCGACGATGACGGGCTTATTGTCCAATCTGCATCCTCGCGAGGTGTCGGCCGGGGCTGTCGAGCTCGGCGGTGCGTCGCGGCGGGAACGTCTCCCATCCGCCGCACGCCGGGCATTGCCAGAAGAACTGGCGCGCCTTGAATCCGCAATTGGCGCACAGGTAGACGGCAAGCGCCTGCGCGTGCGAATGCACCAGGTTCTTCATGAGCTGCATGTCCTGGCGGCGCTCGGCGGGCGCGCGCACGATCTCCGCGTCGATCAGGCGGTCCAGCCCGACGAGCGTGGGATTGCGCCGCACCTCGTCGCGCACCAGCCGCCACGCCGCGTCGTCGCCCTCGTGCTCGGCGGTCGCCTGGTAGACCACGTTGAGGAGGTCGAGGCCCGGATAGCGGTGCTGCAGGCCGCGCAGCAGCATGAGGCCCTCGCCGAGCTGGCCGAGCGCCCGGTAGCTCTCCACCATGCCCTCGGCGGCGAGGCCGAAGTACGCGGGATCCTGCTGCTCGATCGCCTTCCACGCCGCGATCGCCTCCTCATGCCGGCCTTCGCGCGCGAGCCATTCGCCGCGAAGCAGGTTCGCCCGCACGCACTTGCGGTTCGCCTCGAGCGCGTTGCGCAGGCAGCCCTCCGCCTCCGCCGCGTTGCCGTGCACGTGCGCCGTGATCGCGAGCTCGCAGTAGTAGTTGGCGATCTCGCGCTGGTAGTTGCGCTTGGCGCTCGCCTCGAGGTTCTTCGCGGTGTCGATCGCCTTGCGCCAGTCCTTCTCCTGGATGTAGATGTCGAGGAGGCTCCGGTGCACCTCCGGCGTCGGATCGACTTCGGCCATGCGCGCGAGCACCTCCTCGGCGTGCTCGAGGAGCCCCGCCTTGAAGTAGTCGCGCGAGAGCTCGAGCGAGGCCTCGCGGCGCTGCTCGGGCGGGAGGTCCTCGCGGTTCACGAGGTCCTGGTGCATGCGGATCGCGCGGTCCACCTCGCCGCGGCGGCGGAAGAGGCTGCCCAGCGCGAACTGCAGCTCGACCGTCTGCGGGTTCTCCTTCGCGACCTGCAGGAACGACTCGATCGCCTTGTCGGGCTGCTCGTTCAGCAGGAAGTTCAGGCCCCGGAAATACGAAGACGGCAGCGCGCGCGACTCCGAGAGGAGGGATTTCAGGTCCACCCGCGCCGCGACCCAGCCCATGCCGAAGAACACCGGCAGGGCGAGGAGCCACCAGAACTCAAATTCCATGGACGTCCATGATGGCGGGCGGCGGCGGCTCGGGCGCGGCGGGCGCGGCGGCGGGGGCCTCGCTCATCGCGGCGAGCCGCGCGGCGGTCTTCCTGAGGCGCGCGAGCTCGCGGCGCTGGCGCACGACGGTGGGCACCCAGGCGAGGAGCCCGATCACGATGCCCGCGACGAACGCCACCAGCAGCGCGAAGACGAGCGGGACCTGCCACGCCTGGTCGAGCAGCCCGCGGACGGTGACCGGGTCCGCGTTCTTGGTCGCGAACCACAGGATGAATAGCAGGATGACGAGGCGGAGGATCCAGACCAGTGCTTGCATGGACGACGGCCGGAGGAGGCAGCCCGTTATTGTAACTTGGGCGACGGGCCGCCCGGCCGAAGCCGCATCGCGCCACGCTAGAATGGCGCCCATGCCGCAACCCGAGGGAGGATCCGCCGAGCCGAAGCAGGCCGTGCACCATCGCCGCAGCCTGCCGCTCTACATCGGCTCCGGCGGCGTGGCGACCGCCTGCCACTATGCGTTCACCGTCTTCACGGTGGAGGTGCTCGGCATGCAGCCCGTCGCGGCATCCGCCGGCGGCTTCGTCGTGGGCGCGGTCGCCAAGTACTACCTCAACTATACCTACGCCTTCCGCAGCACCCTGCGCCACTCGCACGCGATGGCGCGCTACGTCGCCTCGATCGCCCTGCTCTTCGTGCTGAATGCCGCGATCTTCGCGGGGTTCCAGGAGGGCCTCGGCATGTACTACATGCTCGCGCAGGTGATCACGACGGGGCTGCTGATCCTGCCGGGCTACTTCCTCAGCCGCCGCTGGGTGTTCCGGCGCAGCTGAACGGCGCGCGAAAAAAACGGGGCGCTCGCGCGCCCCGTCCTGCATCCCTGCACCGCGAGGCGATCAGCCCTCGTGGTAATCCACCCGCTCGCGCAGCTCCTTGCCCGCCTTGAAGTGGGGCACGTACTTGCGCGGCACCTGCACCCGCTCGCCGGTCTTGGGGTTGCGGCCGGTTCGGGGCGGGCGGTAGTTCAGGCCGAAGCTGCCGAAGCCGCGGATCTCGATGCGGTTGCCCGACGCGAGGGTCTGCGCCATCGCGTCGAGCATGGTCTTCACCGCGAGCTCCGCGTCCTTCGGGGCGAGCTGGCTGTGGCGTGCGCTCAACAGCTCGATGAGCTGCGATTTCGTCATGGCGCGAATCTCCCCCTTCGCGTTGATCGCCCTACTCCTTGTCTTTCCCGCCCAGCTTGGCCTTGAGGAGCGCGCCCAGGTTCGTGGTGCCGGCGCTCGCGCTCGATTCGGCCGCGTGCTTCTTGAGCGCTTCCGATTCCTCGGCCGCGTCCTTCTGCTTGATGGACAGCTGGATCGAGCGGCTCTTGCGGTCGATGTTGATGATCACCGCCTCGATCTCCTGGCCCTCGGACAGGTGCTTCGACACGTCCTCGACGCGGTCGCGCGCGATCTCGGAGGCGCGGAGATACCCTTCCACGTCCTTCTCGAGCTCGATCACGGCGCCCTTCGCCTCGATCGCCTTCACCGTGCCCTTCACGATGTTGCCCTTGTCGTGCGTCGTCACGAAGTTGCCGAACGGGTCGCCCTCGAGCTGCTTGATGCCGAGCGAGATGCGCTCGCGCTCGACGTCGATCGACAGCACGACGGTCTCCACCTCGTCGCCCTTCTTGAGGTTCTTCACGGCTTCCTCGCCGGGAGCGTTCCAGGAGAGGTCCGAGAGGTGCACGAGGCCGTCGATGTTGCCCGGCAG
>DASUXK010000075.1:0-2775 GCA_036377935.1 Usitatibacter sp. | reverse complement strand
GTCCTCGAGCGCCTGCACCCGCTGCACGATCTCCTCGATCCGGCGCGAGCCTTCCTCCATCGCGTGCTGCGCCTCCTGCATCTCGAGGCGCTCGCGGCCCTCCTCCTCCTCGATCTGCGCCAGCTCGGCGCGGATCGCCTCGCGGCGCCGCATCGACTGCTCGGAGCTCTGCTGCAGCTTGAGGTACTCCATCTCGAGCGCGTGGCCGCGCTCGCGCGCCCCCTTCGCCTCGGCGGCGAGGTTGCGCGCGTCCTCCTGCGCGGCGCGAAGCGCCTGCTCGAGCCCGGCGAGCGCCTCCTCCTCGTCCGAACGCGCCCGCGCGCGCTCGGGGATGCGCCCGCGCAGCTCCTCGATCTCGCGCTGCCGGGCGAGCACGCCGTGCAGCTCCGATTGCGGGCCGTGGAAGACCATGCCCTGGCGGCCGAAGAGATGTCCGCGGCGATCGACGAGCAGGCCGCCGGCCGGCAGCACGCGCGCGAGCGCCGTGCCGTCCTCGCCCTCGGGAAGCAGGAACACGTGCGCGAGCGCATCGCGCAGGTAGGCCGCGATGGCGGGCCGGTCGCTGCCCACCACGGAGGCGAGGGGCGCGAGGTGGCCCGCGGCCGCCGCAACGTCGGCCGCCGCGCCGCGCTCGAGGAACACCGCGAAGTTGCCGGGCGGCGGATCGCGCAGCAGCTCCGCGACCTCGGAATCGTCCGCGAGGCGCGCCGCGTTCAGGCGCACGCCGAGCGCCGCTTCCACGGCATCGTCCCAGCCGGCTTCCACGCGGATCGCCTGCCACAGGCGCTCGGCGCGATCCAGGCGATGGGCCTCGATCCATTCCTTGAGCTTGGCGTTGGTGTCGAGCTTCGCCTGCTGGGCCTCGAGCGCCTTGAGCGCCGCTTCCAGCTCGGCCAGCTCGCGCGTCGCCTCGTGCAGCCGGCGCGTGGCCTCGGCGCGCTCGCCCTCCAGCGCCGGAACACGCGACTCCGCTTCCTCGCGGGCGCGCTCGATCTCCTCGAGGCGCGCGGCGAGCTCGGCCCGGTCCGCCTCCAGCGCCGCGAGCTTCTCCGGCTCCGGGAAGACGAGGCCCATGTTCTCGGTCTTCAGGCGGTTCTTGCGCGCCTCGATCTGCGACAGCAGCCGCAGCGCGTGCGACTCGCGCGTCTCCTCGACGCTCTGCGCCTGCTCGGCGGCGTTCATCTCCGATTCGGCGGCGCGCACCTCGCCCGCGGCGCGCGCGGCCTCGGCCTCGGCGGCGGGCAGCGCCTCGTGGGCGCGCGCGAGATCCTCCTCGCGCTCGGCGATCGCGGCCTGCGCGCTCTCGATCGCCGCGCGGCTGCGCTCGACCTCGCCCTCGGCCTCGGCGATGCGCCGCTCCACCTCGGCCGACTCCGCGCCGATGGACTCGATCTGCGCGCCCATGCGCCGGCGGTTCTCGCCGAGGAAGTTGATCTCCTGCTCGAGCGACTGCACCTCGGCGTTCGCGGCGTAGAGCGCGCCCTGCAGCTCCTGCAGCTTGTCGGTGCCCTCGTAGTGCGAGTTGCGCAGCTCCTCGAGCGCGCGCTCGCTCTCGCGCAGCTTCGCCATCTCGGCTTCGAGCGCGACCGCGGCCTTCTGGACCTCGTTCGCGTAGCGGTTCTTCGCCTGCTCGGCCTCGCGAAGGCGCGTGAAGGCGAGGAGGTTGTGGTTGAGCGCGAGCTGCGCCTGCAGGTCCTGGTACTTCGCGGCCACCTCCGCCTGCTGCGTGAGGTGCTCGATCTGCGTGCCCAGCTCGCCCTGGATGTCGCCCACGCGCGCCAGGTTCTCGCGCGTGTCCTCCAGGCGCAGCTCCGTCTCGCGGCGCCGCTCGCGGTACTTGGAGACGCCGGCCGCCTCCTCGAGGAACACGCGCAACTCCTCGGGCTTGGAGGTGATGACGCGCGAGATCATGCCCTGCTCGATGATCGAGTAGGCGCGCGGACCGAGGCCGGTGCCGAGGAAGATGTCCTGGACGTCGCGCCGGCGCACGTGCTGGCCGTTCACGTAGTAGTTGGAGTCGCCGTCGCGCGAGAGCACGCGCTTCACGCTGATCTCCGAGTAGCCCGACCACGGCCCGCCGATGCGGCCCAGCGAGTTGTCGAACACCAGCTCGACGGAGGCGCGGCCGACGGGCTTCCTGTCGGTGGAGCCGTTGAAGATCACGTCCTGCATGTGCTCGCCGCGCAGCTGCTTGGCGGAGGACTCGCCGAGCACCCAGCGCACGGCGTCGATCACGTTGGACTTGCCGCATCCGTTGGGCCCCACCACGCCCACGAGCTGCCCGGGCACCGCGATGGAGGTCGGATCGACGAAGGACTTGAAGCCGGAAAGCTTGACGGATGTGAGTCGCAAGGGGGAGACGTTCGGGTAAGTGCTTGTTTTCGAGGCACCATCGGACGGGCGCCCTTCAGTAGAATGCCGATTTTACCGGAACGAAACCGCACGCCAATGGCTTCCGCATCGAAGGCGCTGGACACCTTTCCCAACCCCGCGCCGGCCCGCGATTACGCGATCCACATGCAGATCCCGGAGTTCACCTGCCTGTGTCCCAAGACCGGGCAGCCGGACTTCGCCACCCTCTACCTCGACTACATCCCCGACCGCACCTGCGTGGAGCTGAAGAGCCTGAAGCTCTACATCTGGTCGGTCCGCGACAAGGGCCGCTTCCACGAGGCGGTGACCAACGAGATCCTCGGCGACCTGGTGCGCGCGACCAAGCCGCGCTTCATGCGGCTCACGGCGAGGTTCTTCGTGCGCGGCGGGATCTTCACGACG
>DASUXK010000074.1:0-2426 GCA_036377935.1 Usitatibacter sp. | reverse complement strand
CGCCGAGCCAGCCCGAGATGCCGAGCAGGATCAGGCACAGCAGCGAGAGCAGCATCGGGCCGCGCAGGCTCGCGGGGTTCCCGTGGCGCACCCACGCGTTCACGATGTAGAGGATCACGATCGTGAGGTTGAGCGCCATGTGCATGCTCGCCGTGTGCTTGATGTGCACGTCCTCGAGCGATGCGTAGTCGGTGAAGCCGAAGACGGCGGCGATGAGCGCGCCGACGATGCCGCCGATCATCGTGTAGAAGGCGACCGTCGCCCAGGGATCCATGTTCCCCGTCGCGAGGCAGACGATGTCGAAGGCGAACGAGAGGACGAAGCCGCCGATCGCGATGGGAACGACCATCGGGTGGATCGGGTGGCCGGCGATGCTGGCGGGCGTGCGCATGGGACCTCCAATATGGGATGTATGTGACTTGGACGGGAGCGCTCGGGGCGCCGTTCCTTCGCGCGCCGCGCCGGCATGCGCCGTTCGGCACGGACGCCGCGCGAGGTTGCGGATGAAATTAGGGCTTCACGGCGCGACTGCCTATAATTCGAACCGCAATGCGCGAACTGCTTCCGTCCTGTCCGACCTCGCTTTCGTCCCCCGCACGTGAATCGCGCCCCATTTCCGGCGCCCGCCGCGAAGCAGCGGCCGGGACCCGACCGGGAGGTTCAGGGCGCTGAACTGATCACGTAAACCAAACCGTTCGCCGGCCCCAAGAAGCAGCAGGCGCTCGTCGCGCACGCGACCGAGCCCAGGAACGATCGCGCCGGCGATCCGAGAACAACGAATGTCGAAGATTCGCCGTATCGCGGCGCTCGCCTGCGCGCTCGCCGCCTCGTGGGTCCCGGTCCGCTTCGCGCAGGCCGATCCGTATCCGCCGACGTGGGGCTCCTCGGCGGTGCACTACGCTCCGGTCGCATGGCCCGCCGAGCCCGCCGATCCCACGCAGTGCGGCGCGTCGTGCGGCGAATGGAAGCCCTATACGCGTTTCCAGGCGGGGCTTTCCGACGCGCGAACGCAGGACTCCTCCAACGGCGGCACCTCGCCCCAGAACTACGTCAACATCTCCTCGTCCTGCATCGACCGGACGTATCCCAGCATCTACTACGCCCTGAAGCAGGGCGCGACGCCCGCGGACGACGTGATCATGTTCCGCTGGCGCGTGGAGCAGGTCGCGAACGACTACGCGACCGGCCCCTCGGCGGGAAGCTTCGGCGCGAGCGATCCGTGGAGCTCCGCGCTCTGGAGCGTGCTCTTCGACGTGGACGGCGACGGATACATCGACCTCGCCGCGCACCTCGACGGCTCCTCGGGCTCGCCCTCGGCCTCGATCGACCGCATCGCCGGCATCTGGAGCAGCTCGCCCACGCAGTCGCTCGACTACGTGAACGACCCGAGCGTGAAGCTCCTCGCGCACAACCCGACCGCGTTCGTGGACGCCGGCACATCGCGCATCCTCAATTTCAACCCGACGCTGTCCGGCTCCCACGCCGCCGCGCCGGACCCGAACTGGCCCAACGGCGCTTCGGAGAGGACCTGGGACTACGGCACGACGCGCTCGAAGGTCGTGACGACGAGCCCGTGCAACGAGTACTTCGTCGACTACCAGATTCCGGTCGCCATGCTCGACGCCTCGACGCTGGGCGGGCCGAAGATCACGCGCAGCACGCCGCTCTCGATGCTCTTCTGCACGGCGAACAGCCTCAACAACCCGTTCCAGAAGGATTGCGCGATCAACCGCGAATGGATCGGCGCCTCGGGGCAGCCGGGCCCGTTCGGCGACTACATCTCCTTCGACCAGCCGAACCCGTACTCCCAGCCGATCGTCTCGAAGGTGACGGCGCAGGGGCCCGCCACCTGCCCCGGCACCTACGCGCTCACCGCGACGGTGCAGGACACGCTCGCGGTGGTGAACGGCACGGTGGTGCCTTCGGTGAAGGCGGTGCGGTTCTATTACTACTACGACGCGAACGCCGACGGCGTCGACAACGACGGCGGCGCGTGGACCTTCGCGACCGATGCGACCCTGAAAACCGGCACGCTCAACACCTGGACCGCGAGCTGGGACGCGACGAGCCTTCCCAAGGGCCAGTTCCTGGTCGGCGTGCAGGCGCTCGACGACAACACGATCGTCGACGACGGCGCGACGCCGAGCGGCGTGGACAACCGCACGTTCTCGTACGTGCCGGGCGATACGCAGAACCGCATCTACGTGGGCGGCGCCTCGTTCGCCACGCTGCCGTCCCATTCGCCCGCGATGTCGCCCTCGGCGGCCGAGGACTGGTGGGGCAATCCGAGCGTCACGGGCACGCAGACGGCGCTGGTCGGCGTTGCGCTCAACGCGTGCGGGGTCGCGCCCACGCTCGCGAAGACCGCGAGCGTATCGAACGTCGCCACCGGCGGCGACGTCGATTTCACGCTCACCCTGTCCAAT
>DASUXK010000073.1:0-4708 GCA_036377935.1 Usitatibacter sp. | reverse complement strand
CCTTCTATCACGACAGCACCGACGTCCATAACCCGCGCCACCGCGAGATCGCGGCGCACCGGCTGATCGCCAAGATGCCGACGCTGGTGGCGATGGCCTACAAGTACGGCATGGGCCAGCCGTACATGTATCCGCGCAACGACCTGTCGTACAGCGCGAACTTCATGCGCATGATGTTCGCGACGCCGTGCGAGGACCACCAGCCGAACGACGTGCTGGTGCGCGCCATCGACCGCATCTTCATCCTGCACGCCGACCACGAGCAGAACGCCTCCACCTCCACGGTGCGCCTGTGCGGCTCGTCGGGCACGAATCCGTTCGCGGCGATCGCCGCGGGCGTCGCGTGCCTGTGGGGGCCCGCGCACGGCGGGGCCAACGAGGCGGCGCTCAACATGCTGTTCGAGATCCAGGCGCAGGGCGGCGTGGCGAGGATCGGCGACTTCATCGCCAAGGCGAAGGACAAGAACTCCAACGTCAAGCTGATGGGCTTCGGCCACCGCGTCTACAAGAACTACGACCCGCGCGCGAAGCTCATGCAGGAGACCACCCGCGAGGTGCTCGACGCGCTCGACAAGCACAACGAGCCGCTGTTGAAGCTCGCGATGGCGCTCGAGAAGATCGCCCTCGAGGACGATTACTTCGTGTCGCGCAAGCTCTACCCGAACGTCGACTTCTACTCGGGCATCGTGCAGAGCGCGCTCGGCATCCCGACCTCGATGTTCACCTGCATCTTCGCGCTGGCGCGCACCGTGGGCTGGATAGCGCAATGGAACGAGATGATCTCCGATCCCGAGCAGAAGATCGGCCGCCCGCGGCAGCTGTACGTGGGCCCGACGAAGCGCGACGTGGTGCCGATCGCGAAGCGCCGCTGACTGCCAAGGCGGAAACACGGGGTCTCCGTGTTTCGGCTTTGGCGCGCGGGCGGGGCAAACGAATGCAGTGCGAGCAAGTCCAAAGAGGAACGACATGGCAAGCCTGATGGAACAGTTCGCGGCGTCCTCCCACCTTTTCGGCGCGAATGCGCCGTTCGTGGAGGAGCTCTACGAGCGCTACCTCGCCGATCCCGCGTCGGTCGATCCGCAATGGCGTGCGCAGTTCGACGCGTGGCAGAAGGGCGGCGCGAAGGACGTGGCCCACGGCCCGGTCATCGCCGCCTTCGAGCGCCTCGCGCGCCAGCCGGCCGCGGCGCCCGCCCCGGCGGCCGCGGCCGACGACAAGTCGCTCAAGGTCCTGCAGTACATCCGCGCGCACCGCGTGATGGGCTCGCGCTACTCGCAGCTCGATCCGCTCAAGCGCCTGGAGCGCACGCCCGTCCCCGAGCTCGAGCTCTCGTTCTACGGCTTCACCGAGGCCGACATGGACCGCGAGTTCTCCCCCGGGTCTTGGCAGGGCGCCACGGGCCCGATGAAGCTGCGCGACATCGTCGCCGCCGTGAAGAAGACCTACTGCGGCACGATCGGCATCGAGTACATGTACATCTCGTCCACCGAGCAGAAGCGCTGGATCCAGCAGCGTTTCGAGGCGACGCTGTCCACGCCGCGCCTTTCGCCCGGCGAGAAGCGCTACATCCTCGAGCGGCTCACCGCGGCCGAGACGCTCGAGCGCTACCTGCACACGCGCTACGTCGGGCAGAAGCGCTTCTCCGGCGAGGGCGGCGAGAGCATGATCCCGATGCTCGACCGCATCATCGAGGACGCCGGCGCCTCGGGCGCGAAGGAGGTCGTGATCGGCATGGCGCACCGCGGGCGCCTGAACGTCCTCGTGAACAACCTCGGCAAGATCCCCGCCGACCTCTTCTCCGAGTTCGAGGGCAAGCACGCCCACGAGCTCTCCGCGGGCGACGTGAAGTACCACCAGGGCTTCTCGTCGGACATCAAGACGGCGGGCGGCACCGTGCACCTCACGCTCGCGTTCAACCCCTCGCACCTCGAGATCGTGAACCCCGTGGTCGAGGGCTCGGTGCGCGCGCGCCAGCACCGCCGCGGCGACCACTCCGGCGACGAGGTCCTGCCGCTGCTCATCCACGGCGACGCGGCCTTCGCGGGGCAGGGCGTGGTGATGGAGACGCTCGCGCTCTCGCAGACGCGCGGTTACCGCACCGGCGGCACCGTGCACATCGTGGTGAACAACCAGATCGGCTTCACCACCTCGGACACGCGCGACGCCCGCTCCTCGCTCTACGCGACCGACATCGCGAAGATGGTCGAGGCGCCGGTCTTCCACGTGAACGGCGACGATCCCGAGGCCTGCGTGATGGTCGCCGCGATCGCGCTCGAGTTCCGCCGCCGCTTCCACCGCGACGTGGTGGTGGACCTCGTCTGCTTCCGCCGCCTGGGCCACAACGAGCAGGACGAGCCGTTCGTGACCCAGCCGCTGATGTACAAGAAGATCGCGCAGCACGCGGGCACGCGCAAGCTCTATGCGGACAAGCTCGAGCGGGAGGGCGTGATCGCGGAGGGCTACGCGGAAGAGCTCGTGACGAGCGTGCGCGCCGCGCTCGACGCCGGCAAGGGCACGAACCCGAAGATCCTCTACGGCCTGAAGCCCGCGCTCGCGATCGACTGGGCGCCGTTCATGGGCGTCGACTGGCGGCATCCGGCCGACACCGCCGTGCCGCTCGCGAAGCTCAAGCACTACGCGGCGCGCCTCACCGACATTCCGCCCAACTTCAAGCTGCATCCGTCCGTGGAGCGGCTGCTGGCCGCGCGGCGCGAGATGGGCGAGGGCAAGGTGCCGTGCGACTGGGGCATGGCGGAGAACCTCGCCTACGCCTCGCTCGTGGACGAGGGCCACCCGGTGCGCATCTCCGGGCAGGACGCGGGCCGCGGCACGTTCGCCCACCGCCACGCGGTGCTGCACGACCAGAACCGCGAGCGCTGGGACGCGGGCGCCTACGTGCCGCTGCAGAACATCCGCGACGGCCAGGGCAACTTCGTGGTGATCGATTCCGTGCTTTCGGAGGAGGCGGTGCTCGGCTTCGAGTACGGCTACGCGAGCGCGCAGCCCTTCGAGCTCGTGGTGTGGGAGGCGCAGTTCGGCGACTTCGCCAACGGCGCGCAGGTGGTGATCGACCAGTTCATCGCCTCGGGCGAGGCGAAGTGGGGGCGCCTGTGCGGGCTCACCATGTTCCTGCCGCACGGCTACGAAGGACAGGGCCCGGAGCATTCCTCCGCGCGCCTCGAGCGCTATCTGCAGCTCTGCGCCGAGCACAACCTGCAGGTGTGCGTGCCGTCGACGGCGGCGCAGTTCTTCCACATGATCCGCCGGCAGGTCGTGCGCCCGATGAGGAAGCCGCTCATCGTGATGACGCCGAAGAGCCTGCTGCGCAAGAAGGAGGCGGCCTCGCCGATCGCCGATCTCGCGAGCGGCGGCTTCCAGGTGATCATTCCCGAGGTCGAGAAGCTCGCGCCGAAGAAGGTGAAGCGCGTCGTCTTCTGCTCGGGCAAGGTGTACTACGACATCGCGGCGGAGCGCGCGAAGCGCGGCGTGGACGACGTCGCCATCGTGCGGATCGAGCAGCTCTATCCGTTCCCCCACGACGAGTTCCAGGCGCAGGTCGACCTCTACGCCAACGCGAAGAGCATCGTGTGGTGCCAGGAGGAGCCGGGCAACCAGGGCGCGTGGCACCGCATCCAGCACTACCTGCAGCGGCACATGCGCGCCGACCAGGAGCTCACCTACGCCGGGCGCGCCTCGTCGGCCTCGCCCGCGGTGGGCTACCTCCAGCTCCACAGCGAGCAGCAGAAGGAGCTCGTGGACGCCGCACTCGACACCGGCGCGGGAACGCGCAAGCAGGCCGCCTGAGGCGGCGACCTTCGGAGACTCGACCATGCAAGTCGAAGTGAAAGTCCCGCAGCTCTCGGAATCCGTCTCGGAGGCGACGCTGGTCGCCTGGCGCAAGAAGGCGGGCGAGGCCGTGAAGCGCGACGAGAACCTGATCGACATCGAGACCGACAAGGTGGTGCTCGAGCTTCCGGCGCCCGCCGACGGCGTGCTCGCGAAGATCGTGAAGAAGGACGGCGAGACGGTGGCGAGCGGCGACGTGATCGCCGTGATCGACACCGAGGCGAAGGCGAGCGCCGCGCCGGCGGCGAAGGCCGCCGCGCCCGCCGAGGCGGCAACGCCCGCCGCCGCGGCTTCCGGCGCCGCAAGCAAGGCCGCATCCCCCGCCGCCGCGAAGATCGCCGCCGAGAAGGGCGTCGATACCGCCGCGGTGCAGGGCACGGGCCGCGACGGGCGCATCACCAAGGCGGACGTCCTCGCCGCCCCCGCGCGCCCCGAGGCGCCCCCGGTCCCGGCCCCGCCGCGTCCCGCGCCCGCGATCCAGATCCCGACCGGCGCGCGCACCGAGCAGCGCGTGCCGATGTCGCGGCTGCGCCAGCGCGTGGCCGAGCGCCTGGTGCAGTCTCAAGCGACCGCCGCCATCCTCACGACCTTCAACGAGGTCGACATGGCGCCGGTGATGGAGCTGCGCGCGCGCTATCGGGACAAGTTCGAGAAGGAGCACGGCGTGAAGCTGGGCTTCATGTCGTTCTTCGTGAAGGCCGCGGTGCACGCGCTGCGCAAGTACCCGGTCGTGAACGCCTCGATCGACGGCACCGACATCGTCTATCACGGCTACTACGACATCGGCATCGCGGTGGGCAGCGAGCGCGGCCTCGTCGTGCCGATCCTGCGCAACGCGGACCTGCTTTCCATCGCGCAGATC
>DASUXK010000072.1:0-5750 GCA_036377935.1 Usitatibacter sp. | reverse complement strand
TTCCTCGAGGAGATCACGCAGGCCGCGGTCGAAGGCGGCGCGGGCACCGTCGCGCGCGCCGGGCCGCCGGCGCTCCCGCTGCTGCTGCGTGCGGCGCTGCTGCCGCGCCTGAACCGCCTCGGGCGGGCGCGCGAGGTGCTCGAGGCCGCGGCGGCCATCGGGCGCGAGTTCCCGGCCGATCTCCTGGCGCGCGTGGCCGGGGTGCGGGACGACCTCGGCGCCCTCCTGGACCGGCTCGTCGCCTCGGGTCTCGTGACGAGCCACGCGGGAGGCGTTCGCTACACCTTCAAGCACGCGCTCATCCGCGACGCGGCCTACGAGCTGATGGGGCGCGACAAGCGCCGCCGCGTGCACCTGCGCATCGCCGAATCGATGGAGGCGCATTTTCCCGAAGCCGCCGCGACGCAACCCGAGATCCTCGCCTGGCACTACACCGAGGCGCGGGTGGTGCAGCGCGCGGTCGAATGCTGGCTCGAGGCCGGACGCAACGCCTTGCGCCGCTCGGCGATGGGCGAAGCGCTGAGCCATCTGCAGCGCGGACTCGAAGTCCTCGCGCACGCCGAGGAGTCGCCGTGGCGGCTGCAGAGCGAGCTCGCGTTCACGATCGCGAAGGGCATGGCGCAGATCGCGACGCAGGGGTACGCGGTCGCGGGCACCGGTGAAACCTTCACCGCGGCGCGCGGGCTTTGCGAGCGCCTCGGCGAGCCGCCGGCGCTCCTCACCGCCCTGCACGGCCTCTGGACCCATGCGCTCATGCGCGGGGAGCTCGATTCGGCGCTCGCGCAGGCGCAGGCGATCGGGGCGCGCGGCGAGGCCCGCGGCGATCCCATGTGGCGCTTCATGGGCCACCGGCTGAACGGCGTGACGCTGCATCCCATGGGCCGCTTCGACGAGGCCATCGCGAGCCTCGAGCTGGGCCTCGAGCTCTACGACCCCTCGCAGGCCGAGGCCTACGCGGCGATGACCGTGGACGACGCGCGCGTGGTGATGCTCACCTATCTCTCGTGGTCGCTCATGTGCGCGGGCCGCGGCGCGGAAGCCGCGGCGCGCAGCGACGAGGCGCTGCGGCACGCGCGCGCCTCGGGCCACGCGTACACGCTCGCGCACGCGCTCAACGGCGCCGCGTTCATCGCGCTCACGATCGAGTCTCCCGAGGCGGGCCTCGAGCGCCTGGACGAGCTCGCCGCCGTGCTCGCCGACAACGGCATCGCGTACTACGAGGCGGTCCAGACGATCTTCCGCGGCTGTTGCCTGGCCGCGCTGGGCAGGCACGGCGAGGCGCTGCCGCTCCTCGATGCGGGGCTCGCCGCCTATCGCGCGACGCACACCGTGCTCTACCTGCCCGGGTTCCTGCGCATGTCCGCCGAGTCCCACGTCCGCGCCGGCCGCATGGCCGACGCATTGCGCATGATCGACGAGGCGATGGCGATCATGGCGGCGACGGGCCAGCGCTGGGACGAGGCGGAGATCCATCGCGTGCGCGCGACGATCCTCGACGCGTCCGGCGAGCGGGCCGGCGCCGAGCGCGCCCTGCGAAGCGCCGTCGCGATCGCGGCGAAGCAACGCGCCGGACTGTGGGAGCAGCGCGCGGCGCGCTCGCTCTCCGCGCTCGCCCTCGCCGCGGCCGCAAGCTGAGAAACGAGGAAGGGAGACGCCGATGACCTACTTCAGCAACTGGATCGGTCTCGCCAATCCGCCCGGCAGCCGCGAGGAGGAGCGCGCGACGCGGGCCGGGCGGCCCGACCGGTACAAGCCCCTCGCGCAGCACGTCTTCGGCTTCCTCCGATGGACCTGGCCGATCGCGCGCGTGGGCCGCTATGCCGTCGTCGCCCGCCATGACGACGTCGAGGAGGTGCTCACGAGGTCCGACGTCTTCGAGGTGCCCTTCGCCGACGAGATCGCGCGGCTGAACGACGGCGACGGGCCGGGAACGCCGTTCATCCTCGGCATCGACGACCGGCAGGTGCACGACGCTCAGGCCGGCGCCGTGATGCGGGCCTTCCGCCGCGAGGACATCGCCGTTCGCGTGGCGCAATTCTCCGCGCAGCGCGCGCGAGAGATCGTCGAGGCGGGCGATGGAAAGCTGGAGGCGATCGGGCAGCTGATCCGCCGCATTCCGCTCGAGATCTGCACGGATTACTACGGCATCGAGATCGCGAACCCGAAGGCCTTCACCGAGGCGGCGATCGGCGTGAGCGGGCATCTGTTCGGAATTCCTCCGATCGTGGAGACGGCGGCCGCGAATCGCCAGGCCGACGTCCTGCGCGCCGACATCGACCGCGCCATCGCCTCGGAGCGCGCGCGGCCGTCCGCAAATGACACGATCGTCGCGCGCCTGTGCAGATCGGAGCTCGACGACAAGCAGATCCGGGCGTTCCTCATGGGCATGATCATGGGCTTCGTCCCGACCAACACGATGGCCGGCGGGAAGATCCTCGAGGTGCTGCTGCGGCGGCCGAAGTTCCTCGAGGCGGCGCGCGCCGCGGCGACTTGCGGCGACGACGACCTGCTCGCCCACTGCCTCTTCGAGGCGCTGCGCTTCATGCCGATCAACTTCGGCCCGTTCCGCCGCTGCAAGCGCGATTTCGTCCTCGCCGAAGGCACCCCGCGCGCCACGCCGCTGCGCGAGGGCACGTTCGTGCTCGCATCGACGATGTCGGCGATGTTCGATCCGGCCTCGGTCGAGAACCCGACGCGCTTCGTGCCGGGGCGCCCGGCCTCGCACCTCATGCACTTCGGCTTCGGCATGCACTGGTGCGTCGGCGCGTTCATCGCGAGGGCGCAGATCACGCAGACGTTCAAGCCGCTCGTGGCGATGCGCGAGCTCAGGCGCGCGCCGGGCCGCGCGGGAAAGCTGCGGCTCACCTTTCCCGTGATCGGGTTTCCGCGCAGCCTCGGCGTGAGGTACTTGCGATGAAGCCGCACGCCTTCGTGAACATCGTCGTCCCGTTCGAGCGGCGCTGGGCGAGCACCGTCGATCGCCGGCTCGCCGAGCTCGCCGATCCCGTCCAGGGCAACCATCCCTGCCGCCGCCTCGCCGCGAGGCTGGACGAGATGCCGGGGCTGCATTACCTCTCGATCACTGTCGCGAAGCCGCTTTGCCCGTTCGAGGACTACGAGGGCACCGATACCCCGATCGACGACGGGGACAAGGCACGCCTGCTCATCGAGATCTCGTCCGATCTCGGGCCCGAGGAAACGATCGGGGAGCTGGTGCGCGCGATCGGTGAGGATCTCGCGCGAATCCTCGCGGATGCGGGCGTCGCCGAGGCCAAGGGCGACCTGCGCCGATTCCTCGCGGAAAATCGCATCGAGATCACGGCGGGATGGTGGCCGCTCCTGCGCACCGCGCTGGGCCAGGTGCATTGCGGCTCGCCGGGGCAGAGCGCGAGGCGCATCCGCCTGGAGCACGAGCTCGCCGGGCACGTCGCCCAGGAGATCGATCGGCGCGTGCAGCGCGACGCGAAGTGGCATGCGATGTCGGCCCGCCAGCGGCTGGAGGACATCCGCGACTGGTTGTGGCGCGACGGCGAGAAAAACTGGAAATGGGCCTTCGTCCCCGAGCCCACGCCGTGCCTCGGCGCCTCGCCGCCCGACGAGATCTCCCTGCTCAACCCGCAGATCCGCAAGGCCGCGTGGCGCATCTTCCATGGGCTGAGCTGGCCGTTCTCCCTCCTCTACCCGGCGGTCGTCGCCGGGTGGTTCGGGTTCGTGTTCCACGGCCACGGCTTCTTCACCGCGCTGATCTGGTCGCTGCACCTGCTGGGCTACACGCTGGTCGGGGCGGGCCTGCTCTTCATCGGCCTGTATCTCTACCTGCGCCGGCTCGAACGCCGCGACGCGGTGGAGGACCGCACGCCCTCGGCGGCGCAGGTACGCGACCTGCTCGCCGTCGAGAACTTCGGCGGGCAGAACCACCTCGCGTCGATCTCGCGCCTCAAGCCCGGGCTCTTCCGCAAGCTCACGTTGCGCCTCGCTTTCACGGTGGTCGGCACGGGCCCGCTCGTGAGCACTCCGGGGTTCCTCGGCAAGAACGGCGTGATCCACTTCGCGCGGTGGATGCGCCTGCCGGGGACCGACCAGCTCGCGTTCTGGTCGAACTACGACGACACATGGGAATCGTACGTGGCGGATTTCATCGCCGACGCGCCCTCGGGGGTCACGGCGATCTGGAGCAACTGCGTGGGATTTCCCCGCGCGCGCTCGCTCTTCGGCGGCGGCGCGGCGGATCGCGACCGGCTCGTGCGCTGGGCGCGGCGCCAGCAGCATCCGACGCGCCTCTGGTACCAGGCGTATCGCGACCTCACGACGGCGCGCATCCGCACCAACGCCGCCATCCGCCAGGGCATCGCCAGCGCCGAATCGCAGCAGGATTGCGCCGACTGGCTGTCGCTCTTCGGATCCACGCCGCGGCCCGGCACGACGCTCGACCTGCCCGAGCTGCCCACGTTCGCCTTCGGCGGCGTCTCGTCGCTGCCCCACGCGACGGCGTTGTGCATCGCGCTCGACGGCGACCGGCGCTGCGCGTGGATGCGATTCATCCAGCCGATCGCGACCCACGGCGAGGTGCGCAAGGACGCGAAGACCGCCGCCGTGGTCGGCTTCACGCGCCGCGGCCTCGAGCGCCTCGGCGTGCCGCAGGAGAGCATCGCCACCTTCCCCGTCGCGTTCCAGCAAGGCATGACGATGGAATCGCGCTCGCGGCTGCTGCGCGACGACGGGACGAACGATCCGAAGGGATGGCGCTGGGGCCACGGCGACAACGAGGTGGACGCGATCGTGGTCGTCTACGGAAAGACGCCGGAGGCGCTCGCCGAATTGACCGACAAGGTGAAGGCGATGACCCGCACGCTCGATCACCGAGTCGTGCACGAGCTGCCGCTGCGGCCGCTCTCCGCGGCGAGCGCGCAAGGCAGGCTCGAGAACGAGCCCTTCGGCTTCGCCGACGGCGTCTCGCAGCCCGTGGTCCGCGGCACGCCGCGCGCGAAGCGCATGCGCAACGAAAACGACCTGCAGGAGGCGGGCGAGTTCATCCTCGGCTATCCCGACAACACGCGCGTGATCCCGCCCTCCCCCGCCATCCCCGCGCGGCTCGATCCGGCGCATTCGCTGGCCGATGCGGGTACGGATTCGTTGCGCAAGCGGCCGGAGGCCTCGTCGTACGAGGCGAGCGGGTGGCGCGACATCGGCATGAACGGCAGCTTCCTGGTGGTCCGGCAGCTCTGGCAGCACGTGGACCGGTTCGAGGCGTGGATCCGGGAGTCGGTGGAAACGCTGAAGGCGAAGGGCTACATCGAGTGGGAACGCAAGTCCGCCCCGGGAGCGCCGCTCGATGCCGCGCCGGTGCGCTTCACGCTGCGCGGGCCGAATGCCGTCTTCGGCGCGCGTCCGGCCGTCCTCACGGACCTCAAGGACGCCATCCAGGCGCAGGCGGCGGCGGTCGGCGGCGGTGGGCGAAGCGACCTCACGCCGCAGGAAGCGAAGAACGCGCTCGGCTCGAAGCTCATCGGCCGATGGACCGACGGATCGTCGGTCGTGCGCTACGCGAACGCGCCGGACCCCCGGCCGCAGCCGGGCGAGGAGCGCATCCCCGACAACGACTTCACTTATGCGGAGGACCCGAACGCGATCGCCTGCCCCTTCGGCGCGCACATGCGGCGCGCCAACCCGCGCGACACGCGCTATCCGGGATCGAGCGACGAGATCGCGGCGACGAACCGCCACCGCATGCTGCGCGTGGGGCGCGCCTA
>DASUXK010000071.1:0-5449 GCA_036377935.1 Usitatibacter sp. | reverse complement strand
GCGCGCTGGACGAAGCCGGCGTGCGCTGTCTCGTCGCCGGCGGCCTTGCGGACCGCTTGGTAACGCCGTCCTAACGCTTCGCCGCGCGCGCCATGAGCATCGCCTTCGCGACCAACGCCCTGGCCCAGGCCGGCGTGGAGCGTAGCGCGGCGGGGGCGATGATGCGGCCGTGGTCCATGTGCAGGACGAGACGTGGCCGGGTCGCCTTGCCCGACGCCGGATCGGCCTCGACCGAGTTGTCGTAGAGGTGCAGCGAGGCGAGCTTCGGCATGAGCCAGGCGAGGTTCTCCCGGCTCGTCTCGTAGCGCCGCCGGATGTCGGCTTCGGGAATGTCGTGGCCGCCGGCCTTCACGCGCGCGCGGACACGGGCCAGGTGGCGCTCGACCGTGTCGAGCCCCACGAACCATGCATGAACCTCGGCCCCGGCATCGGCTGCCTCGGCGAGCATGGCCGGAATGGTGTGCGCGCCGAGCGTCGACTCGAAGACGAAATCCTTGCGTTCGTCGATCGCGCGCCGGAGCAGGTCCCGGCCCTTCCCCCACGCAAGGCCGTTCGCTTCGCGCTGGCCGAGCGCGGGCATCGCCTCGCGGATCGCGCGGGCCGCCTCGTCGGGGTTGTAGTAGTCGGCACCCGCCGCGCGAAGCATCGCCCCACCGATGCTGCTCTTGCCCGCGCCATTCACGCCGGCGAGGACGGTGATCGCGAAGCGCGCCTCAGCCAGCGCGGCGCGCCTTGCGCGGCTTGCGGGCCGCCGCCACGGCGGCGCGGCCCAGCGCTTCCGGCGTGGCATCCAGGGCCTTGCGGACCGCCCGCTTCGCCTCCGGCTTCTGCATGTCGGCGAGCAGCTCGTCGAAGCGGGCCTCGAGATGGCCGAGGGCGGGGTCGCTCGCGCGGGCGAGCCCTTCGAAATCCTCGAACGAGAGGATCACGGCCCGCGGCGCATCGTGGCGCGTGATCACCACCGGCCGGCCGGCCGCGGCCTGGTCGACGATGGCCCCCGGGGCGTTCTTCAGGCGGCTCGCCGGCACGCGCTCGAGGCTCACCACCTCTCCGCGCGCGGTACGGAACTTCAAGGGTGCAGGCATGGGGGCTCCTTCCCGGACTATTTGGCCATTATAGCCTTTTTGGCCATTCTGGCCCGCCATGCCGAAGGAACGGACAGCGAGGCGGGAATTTGCGGCGGTGCTCCTCCGTCCCGCGCCGGACGGCTCACTCCACCTGCAGGGCGAACTTGAGCCGCGTCTGCGCCGTGATGATCCCGCCGCGCTCGCCGGGCGTGACGCTTCCGTAGCGCGCGGCGAAGCACGGCGGCAGCGGCCGGCCGTTGGGCGGCGCGATCCACAGCCGCAGCAGGTGGCGCTTGCGCTCGGGCTCGGTCCAGTCCTCGAAGTCGGTGCGCGAATGCAGGATCTGGTGGTTGTGCAGGAACTGCATGTCGCCGGGCACCATCGTCATCTGCAGGTTGAGGGCCGGATCGTTCGTGAGCTCATCGAGGAGCTCGAGCGCCTCGCGCTCCGCATCGGTGAGGCGGCGCGCCTGCGGGAAATTGTCCTGGGCGGAGCGGATGTACTGGCCGGCGTAGATCGTCGTGAGGTGGCCCGCGTACCAGTTGAACACCGGCACCTCGAACCACGGCTTCATGCCGGGCGGCACCTCGCCGCGGCGATCCGTGGGAAAGGCGTGGAAGAGCTCGGGGAGCAGGTCGGGGCGGCGGCGCATGACCTCGTTGAAGAGCGTGACCGAGCTCACGATGCGGCTCTCGCCTCCGCTCTTCGCGCCCTTCAGGCACAGCAGCCCCACGACGTCGCACGAATCGGTGTGGTACTCGAGCTCGCGCGTCGTCTGGTAGTAGCGCACGTTCGCGTTGCGCACGTCCAGGCCCAGGTCGCGCACGTGACCCAGCAGGTGGCCCTTGGCGTTCTGCGAGCGGAAGCTGCCGAAATGGCTGCCGATGCCGAGGAACGCGGTGGCGGCCTCCTCGATCGAGTAGCGCTCGACCGGCAGCCCCTGCACGAGCCAGAAGCCGAGGCCGCCCAGGAGCTGCCGATCGCGGATTCGCTCCAGGCGCTTGCCGAACGTGGGGAGCGGAAACGTGGCCGGCGAGATGCGGTCGAGCGCCGTGCCCGCGCGCTTCACCTCGGCCATGGCGGCATCGATCTCGGCGATCTCCTCGGCGGCCAGGCGGTGGATCCATCGCTCGGGATGGGCGAGGAGTTCCGACCCGCGCCATGCGGCTTCGGTTTCGAACGGCCGGGTGGGAATCTCGACCGCGGCCTGGCTCTCGGCAGGGGGGTGGATTTGCGCGCTCATTGCGCAAGATTACCTGCTTCCGGGTTTGATCGAGGGATCGGACGTCTGGACTTTTCTTCCGCGCGAAGACACTGTACCGACGTTTCACCTGGATGGAGGACTCCATGAGCCGCATTCCCCCGCAGATGTCCGCGATCGCGATCTCCGCCCCCGGGGGGCCGGAGGCGCTCGCGCTCGTCGAGCGGCCCACGTCCCGACCGGAGGAAGGCGAGGTGCTGATCCGCGTGGAGGCGGCCGGCGTGAATCGGCCGGACGTGGCGCAGCGCCGCGGCCAGTACGCTCCGCCACCGGGCGCTTCGGATCTTCCGGGGCTGGAAGTCGCGGGACGCATCGTCGCGCTCGGCGCGGGCGTCGATCGATGGAAGATCGGCGACGCGGTCTGCGCGCTGGTCGCGGGCGGCGGGTACGCCGAATACTGCCCCGCTCCCCAGGAGCAATGCCTGCCGATCCCGCGCGGCCTCACGATGGTCGAGGCGGCATCGCTGCCGGAGACCTACTTCACCGTGTGGAGCATGGTGTGGGAACGGGGCCGCCTCGCGGCCGGCGAGACGCTCCTCGTCCACGGCGGATCGAGCGGCATCGGTGTCGCCGCGATCCAGATCGCCCACGCGCTCGGCCATGCGGTCTATGTCACGGCCGGGACCGACGCGAAATGCCGCGAGTGCGAAGCGCTCGGCGCCGCTCGCGCGATCAACTATCGAACGTCCGATTTCGCCGCCGAGATTCGCTCGCTCACCAACGAACGCGGCGTGGACGTGATCCTCGACATGGTGGCCGGCGACTACGTCGACCGCGACATCGCGGCCCTCGCCGACGACGGGCGCATCGTCATCCTCGCGGTGCTCGGCGGCTCGCGGGGGAGCATCGCCTTCGACCAGGTGCTGCGGCGCCGGCTCACCATCACGGGCGCGACGCTGCGTCCGAGGCCGGTGGAGTTCAAGGGGCGCATCGCCGCGGCGCTCCGGGAGAATATCTGGCCGCTCCTGGAGTCGCACCGCGTGCGGCCGGTGGTTCACGCCACGTTCCCGCTCGCGGACGCGGCCTCGGCGCATCGGTTGATGGAATCGAGCGCGCACGTGGGAAAGATCGTGCTCGAAGTGTCCCAGCCGCGATGAAACGAGAAGAGCCACCCCGCGGGATGGCTCTTCCCGATCGCGGCGCCGCGCAGCGGCGTCCGGGGCTACTTGCCTTCCTTCACCGCCGCTTCGGCGATGGGAACGAACGCGTTCGTCACGAACTCGTCGATCGGCGGCGCCTTGGTGATGAGGCCCAGGTCCACGAAGGTCTTGATGTAGGCGTTCAGGCTCTGCACGTCGACCTCCTTCGGCACGCCGGAGAGATCGAACGAGCGGCCGAGGACCTCGAGCTGCGCGAGGCCCAGCTTGTGCGCCTCCGCGTCGCTGCCCTTCGGCTTGCCCGACGGGTTCACGTCCCAGTAGATCTCGAGCGCCTTCGCGGGATTGTCGTGGATCGCCACCATCGACTTCGCGATCGCGCGCGTGAAGTGGGCGAGCGTGTTGGGCATCTTGTGGATCAGGTCCCACGTCGTGAAGTACCCGCCGTCGCCGACGTTCTCCAGGCTCGCCGGCCGCCAATGGGTCAGCTTCACGTCCATGCCGGCGGTCTCGATCTGGGCGTATGCGGCGTCCCACAGGGACAGGACATCGACCTGGCCCGCCTTCAGCGCGCCGAGCGCGCGTTGCCCGGTCCCGACCGGCAGGAACTTGAGGCTGGCGGGATCCACGCCGTTGTCCTTCGCGAGCACCTTGGCGATGATGACGCCCGTGCTTCCCATGCTCGAGACGCCGATCGTCTTGCCGGCGAGGTCGGCCGGCGACTTGATCTTGCCGCCCTCGGGCGCGGCCACCGAATAGATGAGCTTGCGGTAGACCTGGTAGAAGAGGACGCCGTGCAGGCCCTTCTCGTAGCTGCGGATCAGCGCCTCGGGCGTGCCGCTCATCACCTGCGCCTGGCCGGTGTCGATCGCCTGCATCGAGACCGAGTCGCCGTGCGAGTAGTTCACCTTGACGCTGAGCCCCTCCTTCTCGAAGAAGCCCATCTTCTGGCCGACGTAGAGCGGCAGGTAGCCGATGTTCGGCGCGGGGCTCGCGCCCTGCACGACGATGTCCTTCTGCTCGGGCGCCTTGATCGCCCCCGGCGCGGGCACCGCGCTGGCGGAGGCGGGCGCGCCGATGGAGCTCGCGCTCCAGCCCGCGAATGCGAGGCCGGCGGCGAGCGCGATGGCGCGGATCTTCCTGGCGTTGCTGTAGTTCATTTGGGTGGGCTCCTTTTCGAGACGAGGCTGCGGTGGGCGGGACGGTTTCAGCGTTTGGCGACCTTCGAATCCGCGGTCTGCGACCAGAAAGTGAATCTCCGGCCGACGGCCGTGATGACGAGATGCAGCGCGGAGCCCATCACGGCGAGGAAGAAGAGGACCGAGAACAGGCCCGGTATGTCGACGTTCGTCTGGCGGATGATGACGAGGCTCCCGAGGCCGTTGGGCGAGCCGAGGAACTCGGCGACGATCGCGCCGATCACGGCGAACACCACCGCGATGTCGAGCCCGGCGAAGATGTAGGGCAGCGCGTTCGGGATGCGCACCTTCGTCATGCGCGTCCACCAGCTCGCGCGCAACGCGCGCATGAGGATCAACTGCCGCTCGTCGCCCGCCTTGAGCCCGGCGATCACGTTCACCACCACCGGGAAGAAGGCGACGAGCGCCGTGATGACGAACTTCGAGGTGTGGCCGTAGCCCAGCCACACGAGGATGAGCGGCGCCATCGCGATCTTGGGCATCGTCTGGAACGCCACCACGAAGGGGTACACGGAACGCTCGATCAGCGGATGGAGGATGAGGAGCGGGCCGATGACGATCCCCGCGACGGCGGCGATCGCGAAACCCACCAGCACCACGTACAGCGTCTGGAACAGCTGCCCGCTCCAGAACTGCGGGTCGGTCAGGTCCTTCCAGATCGCGAGCGCGGTCTGCGCCGGCGTGGGAATGAGATAGGTCGGCAGGAGCTCCAGCGTCGTGACGAGCTGCCAGACGAGCACGAGCACGACCAGGAAAGCGCCGGCGAGCAGCGCGGAGACGAGGTGATCGAGCAGCTTCTCGCGGCGCAGCGCGGCGGCGGCGTCA
>DASUXK010000070.1:0-4401 GCA_036377935.1 Usitatibacter sp. | reverse complement strand
GCGACGCCGCCCGCCGCGAGGGCGATGAAGCGCCGGCGCTTCATCGCAGCGTCGCGAGCCACGCGACGAGGTCCTCCACCTGCTGCCCCGTGAGCACGGGCTTGCCCGCGTACTGGGGCGCGACGCGCGTGGCGCCCTCGGTGCGATAAAAGACCGGCATGACGGCGTTCGGATTCACGCGCGTGATGTCCACGATGCGAAGGCGGATCTGCGCGGGCGACAAGCGCGAGCCGACGTGCGCGAGCGAGGGGCCGACGTCGCCGGCGGTCTCGATGCCCGGCGCGGCGTGACAGAGGACGCAGTGTCCGCCTTCGCGGGAGATGAAGAGCGTTCGGCCCCGGTTTGCGTCGGCGTCACCCGCGAGCGGAGTGGAGAGGGCGTCGGGTGAGGCCAGGAGGGTGGTGCAGGAGGTCGAGAGGGTGGCGAAAGCAAAGGCGATGAAGCGCGCGACCCTCTCCCCGGCCCTCTCCCATCGAATCGCCCCGACAAGTTGGGGCCCCCCGGGGAGAGGGAGCATTTTGTTCACGCCTTCAATTCCTCCGCCTTGACCGGCAGCGAGCGGATGCGCTTGCCGGAGGCGGCGAAGACGGCGTTGAGGACCGAGGGCACGACGCAGAGCGCGCCCGGCTCGCCGTGGCCGCCCCAGAAGCCGCCCGTGGGCACGAGCAGCACCTCGATCTTCGGCGGCGTCTGCGGCATCTTCGGCAGGGGGAAGTCGTGGAAGTTGGATTGCACGATGCGCCCGTCCTTCACCGTGTGCTCCTCGAAGAGCTGGCCCAGGTTGAAGACGACGTTGCCCTCGGCCTGCGCGCGGCACGCATCGGGATTGACGACGTAGCCGGAATCGATCGCGAGCACGATGCGATGCACGTGGACCGCGCCGTCCTTCACCGAAGCCTCCGCCACCATCGCGGTGTAGCTTCCGAAGCCGTCGGACACCGCGACGCCGCGCCCCATGCCCTCGGGCAGCGGCGTTCCCCAGCTCGCGGCCTTCGCCGCCGCCTCGAGCACACGCCGGTTGCGGTCGCCGGGCTCGAGCAGCGCGAGGCGCAACTCCACCGGATCGCGCCCCGCCGTGTACGCCACCTCGTCCAGGAAGCATTCGCGGTAGAACGCGTTCTGCAGTCCCGGCGCGCGCCAGAAGCCCACGGGCACGTGGCCGTTGCGCATCGCATACAGGCATTGCTGGTTCGGGATCTTGTAGGGCGCGTCGCTCAGGGTTCGAACGGCGGTGAAGTCGATGCCGTTCTTCACCGCCTCGGGCCGCAGCAGCGCGAGGATCGACGGGCACGCGATGGTCGACTTGAACGCGACGAGCCGGCCCTGCGCGTCGAGCCCCGCCTGCATGCGCACGAGCGAGGCCGGGCGGTAGAAGCCGTGCTGCATGTCCTCTTCCCGCGACCACATGAGCTTCACCGGGATGCCTGGGAACCTCTTCGCGATGAGCACGCCCTGGCGCACGTAGTCCTGCGGCGCACCCCGCCGCCCGAACCCGCCGCCCAGGAACGGCTTGTGCACCTCGACCTTCTCGAGCGCAATTCCGGCGGTCTCCGCGGCGGTCGCGAGCGAGGCCTCCGCGTTCTGCGTCGACGTCCACACCTCGAGCGTGCCGTCCTTCCTGAACCACGCGGTGCACGTCATCGGCTCCATCGTGGCGTGGCTGAGGTAGGGCGAGTCGTACTCGGCGCCGATCACCTTCGCCGCGGAGCGCATGGCGGTGGAGGCATCGCCGATATCGCGCGCCGTCGCGAGGTCGTTGGCATCGAGCCCGCGGCGGAACGAGGCCGCGATGGTCTCGCTGGAAGCGTCGGCGTACTTGCCGCCGTCCCATTCGATCCTGAGCTTCTTCGCCGCCTCGTTCGCGCGCCACCAGTTGTCCGCGACGACGGCGACGAAGCTCTCCTCCTTCACGATGCCCTTCACGCCGCGCATCTTCTCCGCCGCGGAGGCATCGACGCTCTTCACTTTCCCGAGGAACACCGGGCACTGGACGATGGAGGCCATGAGCATCCCGGGAAGCTGCACGTCCACGCCGAACACCGGCTTGCCGAGCACCTTGTCGGGGATGTCCAGGCGCGCGACGGAGTGTCCCGCGATGGTCCAGTCCTTCGCGTCCTTGAGCGCGGGATCCTTCGGCGCCTCGAGCTTCCCGGCGCGCGCGGCGACGCGTCCGTACGTGACGCGGCGCCGTCCGTGGGAGATCACGCCGTTCGCGGCCTTGCACTCGGAGGCCGGCACCTTCCATTGCGCGGCGGCGGCGGCGATCAGCATCTCGCGCGCGGCCGCGCCCGACTTGCGCAGGTAATCCTGCGAGGTGCGGATGGCGGCGCTCCCGCCCGTCGACATCGAGCCCCAGATGCGATGGCGCTTGATGTGCTCGTTGGGCGAGGCGAACTCGGTGGAGACCATGTGCCAGTCGCAGCCCAGCTCCTCGGCCACGAGCTGCGCGAGGCCCGTCATGCTGCCCTGCCCCATCTCCGAGCGCGCGATGCGGATCACGACGCGGTTGTCCGGGTGGATCACGATCCAGTGCGTGACCTCGGGATGCTCGCCGGGCTTCGACATGTCGAGCACGCCGGCCGCGGCGGGCAGCGAGAACTCGAGCGCGAGCGCGCCGCCCGCGGCGACGGAAGCCTTGAGGAACTGGCGGCGATCGATGGCGACGGTCATGGCGGCCTCCTCAGACTTTCTGGCCGTTGGGCGCGAGCGCGGGCTGCGGCGCCCCGGCCACCTTCTCGCCCGCCACCGCGTGGATCGCCTTCCTCACGCGCGCGTAGGTGCCGCAGCGGCAGAGGTTGGTCATCGCCGCATCGATGTCCGCATCGGTGGGCTTCGGGTTCTTCTCGAGGAGCGCGGTCGCCGCGAGGATCATTCCCGACTGGCAGTAGCCGCACTGGGGAACGGCGTGCTCGATCCACGCCTTCTGCACCTTGGTGAGGCCGGGCTTCGCGAGCCCTTCGATGGTGACGATCTTCTTGCCGGCCACCGTGCCCACGGGCGCACTGCACGAGCGCACGGGCTGCCCATCCACCAGCACCGTGCACGCGCCGCAGAGGCCCATGCCGCAGCCGTACTTGGTGCCGGCCATGTGCAACTCGTCGCGCAGCACCCACAGGAGGGGCATCTCGGGCTCCACGTCCACGGTGCGGACGCGGCCGTTCACGTTCAGCTTCGTCATGGATTTCCTCGATGGGACGCGGGACAACGGGAAGATTCTCCTACCGGGCATCCGCGGGTGCAACGTGCCGACCCGCTAGAATGCGCCGCATGGCGGAAACAGCGACACCGGTCGCCGGATTCCTGGGATTCGGCGAGGTGGCCTCCCATTTTTCCGCGGCCCTGCGCGAGGCCGGGGCCGAGGTGCTCGCCTACGACGTGCTGCTCGACCGGCCCGGCGGGCGCGAGAAGCTCGCGGCACGGGTGCGCGGCGCCGCTCCATGCTTCGTCCCTCTCGCGGAGATGCTCTGGCGCGCCACGATCGTGCTCTCGACCGTCACGACCGACGTCGCGCTCGAGGCCGCTCGCGCCTGCGCGCCGCACCTTCGCGCGGGCCGGGTCTACGTGGACCTCAACGCGACCTCCCCGGCCGTGAAGCGCGAGATCGCCGCCGTGGTCGCCGCGGCTGGCGCCGATTTCGTCGAAGGGGCGATCCTCTCGGCCCTCGGCGTCGCGGGCGCCAAGGCGAAGGTGCTGGTGTGCGGAGAGCGCGCGGGCGAGACCGCCGCGGCGCTCGGCGCGCTCGGCCTGGTGTTCCACGACTACGGCCGCGAGATCGGCAAGGCGTCGGCTTTCAAGATGCTGCGCAGCGTCTTCTCCAAGGGCGTGGAGGCGCTGCTCGTGGAGTGCCTGCTCGCGGCGCGGCGCGCCGGCGTGCAGCGCGAGCTGTGGGACGAGATCGTCGCCACGATGGATGCCGCGTCGTTCGAGGAGGTCGGCGGCAACTGGATCCGAACCCATGCGACCGCGCACGAGCGGCGGCTGCACGAGATGCGCCAGGTGGCGGACGTCCTGCGCGAGATGGGCGTGGAGGCGCCGATGACCGATGCGACGGTCACGCTCTTCGACCGCTCGACACGGCTCGCGCTGCGCGACGCGTTCGCCGCGACACCGTCGTCGCCCGACGACACGATCGCCGCGCTCGATGCGCGCATCGTTGTCGATGATCCGAAAGAAAAGAGGAAACCCGAATGAAGAACCGCATGAAGGCGAAGCTCGCCGCCGGGGAGCCCGCGTTCGGCCTCTCCGTGATGATCCCGTCGCCGCAGGTGGTCGAATCCGCCGCGGGGCTGGGCTTCGACTGGGTGCTGATCGATTGCGAGCACGGCACCATCGGCGTCGAGTCGATGGAGCTCATGATCGTGGCGGCCGAGGCTTCGGGCCTCACGCCGATCGTGCGGCCGC
>DASUXK010000069.1:0-5183 GCA_036377935.1 Usitatibacter sp. | reverse complement strand
GCGTAAGAAGAAGGAGATCCCCCGAAACCGGGGACAGACCCCATTTTTCTTAGTACGAAACGAGATCACGCTGCACATCGTTTCGCGCTAAGAAAAATGGGGTCTGTCCCCGGTTTCGGTCGGTCCCGAATTCGATGACTCCCCGCTCGGAATCGCATCGCCGCGCGATGGCGGCGTGGCTCTTCGCGTGCGCCGCGATGGTGTTCGCCATGGTGGTCGTGGGCGGCGTCACGCGGCTCACGCATTCGGGGCTTTCGATCGTCGAATGGCAGCCGCTGGTGGGGACGATCCCGCCGCTCACGGACGCGGACTGGCAGGCGACGTTCGCGAAATACCAGCAGACGCCGGAGTTCCGCCTGCGCAACTTCGACATGACGCTCGCGGGCTTCAAGAGCATCTTCTGGTGGGAGTATTTCCACCGGCTCCTCGGGCGCGTGATCGGCGTGGTGTTCTTCGTGCCGTTCCTGTGGTTCCTCGCGCGCGGCGCGATCGCGCGTCCCGTCGCGTGGCGCCTCGCGGGCATCTTCGCGCTGGGCGCGTTCCAGGGCGCGCTCGGCTGGTTCATGGTGAAGAGCGGCCTGGTCGACGATCCGCGCGTGAGCTCGGTGCGCCTCGCCGCGCACCTGGGCACCGCGCTCCTCATCTACGCGGCGATCCTGTGGCTCGCGTGGGGCCTCGCGTTCGGCATGGCGCGCCGGCCGCCGCCGCGAACGCGCCGGCACGCGGCCGTCCTCGCGGCGATCGTTTTCGCGATGATCCTCACCGGCGCGCTGGTCGCGGGCATCCACGCCGGCTACGCGTACAACACCTACCCGCTGATGAACGGGTACTGGGTACCGCCCGAGATCCTCGAGCTCGACCCGCTGTGGAAGAACTTCATCTACAACATGGCGACGGTGCAGTTCAACCATCGCCTGCTCGCGATCGTGATCGCGGCCACCGCCATCGCGCTCGCCTGGCGCGTGCACCGCGATCGCGAATCGCTCGCGCGCGACCGCGCCTGGTCGTGGGCCCTCCTCGCCGCGGTCGCCGTGCAGCTCACGCTCGGCATCTCGACGCTGCTCCTGCGCGTGCCGGTCCCGCTCGCCGCGCTGCACCAGGCCGGCGCGGTGGTGGTGTTCACCTGCGCGCTGGGCCTGCTGTATTCACTCTCGCGCGAAAGGGAGCGATTACACCGGTAATTCCCCTCGCGCCGGCGGTGTGACCTGCTTCACGTTTCCATTTCTCGCGTCGCCCGATAATTCGGGCACACAAGAAACCAAGAACGGGAGCGGCATGGACACGACGTTGCGCGGCGAGGCGGGCAACGGGAAGCAGCAGGTGCGGATGCGTCGGTTCTACCTCGCGGTCGGCGCCTACGCCGCGTGCCTGGTGGTCCTCGTCGCGGCCAACCGCGTGGGGCTCGTCGCCGCCGGCGCCGCTCTGCGCATCGCGCTCCTCATGATCGCCGCGAACGCGGCCTTCTTCCTGGCGTTGCGCTCGGGGCTCAACCTGCGCTCCGCCGATCCGAGCCTCACCTGGCCGCAGATGGTGGTCGCGACCGCGATCCTGATGTACGCGGTCTACTCGTTCGACAACGAGCGCGGCCTCGCGCTGATGATCTGCCTCGTGGTGCTGTCGTTCGGCGCCTTCCGCTTCAGCACGCGCGACTTCTTCACCGCCTCCGGGCTGGTGCTCGCGGGCTACCTCATCGTGATCAACGCGCTGATGTGGGTGAAGCCCGCCTCGGTGAACGTGCCGATCGAGGCCTACCGCTGGCTCACGCTCGCGCTGGTGCTGCCGTGCTTCTCGCTGGTGGCCGGGCGCATCAGCGAGCTGCGCCGGCGCCTGCGCCGAACCAACGAGGAGCTGGCCGGCGCGCTGTCGATGATCCAGCGCATGGCGACCCACGACGCGCTCACGGGCCTGCCGAACCGCGCGCTCTTCAACGAGACGCTGGTGCACGCGATCGGCCAGGCGCAGCGCCACCACCGCGCGGCGGCGCTCTTCTTCCTCGACATCGACCGCTTCAAGAACATCAACGACACGCTCGGCCACGCCAACGGCGACCGCGTGCTGCAGGAGGTGGGCCGGCGCCTCACCGCGGCGGTGCGCGCGAGCGACATGGTGGCGCGCCTGGGCGGCGACGAGTTCGTGCTGCTGGTGGAGGACTTCACCGACACCTCGGACCTCGCCGACATCGCCGCGAAGATCCTCGGCGCCTTCGAGCCGTCGTTCCTGCTCGACGGCCAGGAGCTCGCGCTCTCCGCGAGCATCGGCATCTGCACGTTCCCCGACGACGGCAGCGACGCCCAGACGCTGCTCTCCAACGCCGACATCGCGATGTACCGCGCGAAGGAGCAGGGCCGCAACCGGCATTGCTTCTACGCGGCGGAGCTGAACAAGCTCTCGCAGGAGCGCCTCGCGCTGGAGGCCGCGCTCAAGCACGCGCTCGAGCGCGACGAGATCGAGATCCACTACCAGCCCAAGATCGAGTTCGGCGGCGGGCGCGTGACCGGCGTGGAGGCGCTGATCCGCTGGCGCCACCCGCAGCTGGGGCTCCTCGCGCCGGACCGCTTCGTGCCGCTCGCCGAGGAGACCGGCCTCATCATCCCGATCGGCTACTGGACGCTGCGCCGCGTGTGCGAGCGCGTGTGCAAGTGGCGCGAGCAGGGGCTGCACCTGTCGGTCGCGGTGAACCTCTCGGCGAGCCAGTTCCACCAGCCCGAGCTGGTGCGCGAGCTCGCGGCGATCCTGTGGTCGACCGGCGCCCCGGCCCAGCACCTCGAGCTCGAGATCACCGAGACCATGGTGATGAAGGATCCCGACCGCGCGGTCGCCGTGATGGAGCAGCTGCGCTCGATGGGCGTGCGCCTGTCGATCGACGACTTCGGCACCGGGCACTCCTCGCTGGGCTACCTCAAGCGCTTCCCGATCGACCGGCTGAAGGTGGACCGCAGCTTCGTGCGGGAGCTGCCGCACAACGGCGACGACGCGGCGATCACGCGCGCGGTGATCGCGCTCGCGCACAGCCTCAAGATGACGGTCGTCGCGGAGGGCGTCGAGGACCAGCTGCAGTTCGACATGCTGCGCGACCAGGGCTGCGACGAGTTCCAGGGCTACTACTGCCGCCCGCCGCTGCCGGAGGCGGAGCTGATGCGCTTCCTCGCCGAGGAGCGCGGCATGTTCGCGCGGCGCCGCGGCGAGCGCGCGGCCTGCTGAGCGCGCGCCTCAGCGCCGGTCGTGCATCGCCTCGGCGGCGCGGCGCGACGTCACCTTCACCACCTCGGCCACCGCGCCGCGCAGCGACGACGGGTTGAACGTCTCCGATTCGCTCGCCCAGACGAGCTTGTCGCCGGCGACGTCGTAGACGTTGGTCTGGATGCGCACCACGCGATCGTTGCGCAGGTAGCCGGGCTCGTACACCGTCGCCCAGCCGTAGCCCCAGTAGCCCCAGAAATCGCGGTAGTAGCCGGGCACCATGTAGGCGTGCGGCGGCACGTAGGTCTGCTGGCGCTCCACGCCCACCACGCGCATGACCACCGACGAATCGAAGCCCAGCTCCTTCACGCGCGCCTTCACGCGCGGCAGGTCGCGCAGCTCCTCGTCGCGGAACACCTGGTAGGCGGGCACGGAGTTCGGGATGTCGCGCGCCATCTCGTCCTCGAGGATGCGGCGCAGCCCCGGGTCGGCGTGCTGGAACACCACGAGCACCTTGCGGAAGGGAAGGTTGCGGAAATCGGGGTCCTGCCAGACGCTCGTGATGCGCGTGGCCGCGCACGCGGCGAGCAAGGCCGCGAGGAACGCCAGCAGGAACGCGGCGGCGAGCCGCGGACGGCTCATCGCGCCGCCCGCACGCGCATCGCGTAGGGCGCCTGGCTTTCGAGGAGGGCGAGGCCGAGGACCGCGTGCGCGTCGATGAGGCACCGGTCGCGATCGTAGCCGCCGAGCGCGGTGCAGCGGGCGCGGGCCGCCTGGTAGCGCACCTCGATGCGCGCGCGCTGCTCGCGGCGCGCGGCTTCCGGCGTGTGGCGGTAACGCGCGTCCAGCTCGGCCCTCGCGAGCGCGGCGGCCGCCTCGGCCTGCGATTCGCATGCTTCGCGCGCGAGGCCGCGCTGCGCCGCGCACGCGGCCAGGGCGGCGGTGCGCGACGAATCCGCCCGCTCGAGGGCCACGACGTATTCGGCGCGCGCCATCGCGGGCGGCTTCGCCGGCTCGCTCGCGGAACCGATGCCGATCGCCGCGGCGCTCGTGACGAGGGTGGCGATGCACAGGGCCACCAGGGTCGCTCGATTCATGGATTCCTCCGGGAGGGTGGGGCGGCGCGCGAAACCGAAGGGCCGGCCGCCGGAGTGCACCCAGCTTGGAGGAGCCGCGGAAGGGGGTCTGTAAGCGGCGAATGAAAGGAGCCTTCCGACGCGGCTGATTACCGCGTCGGAAGGGTCCTACAACGGGGATCGATCAGGTGCAGCCGCGCAGCAGGTAGATGAGGAAGAGCACGGGAATCGGCACGCCCAGCAGCCACAGCAGGATGTAGCCGACGCGGCCTTCCTGCGCCGCGGGCAGGTTCTTCAGGTCGGGCAGTCGCATCGCAAGCCTCCGGAAAGTATGGCTGCTCAGATCTTCCCGGCACCCGGCCGCGGCGGGCAGACCGCGCGCTCCGATTCCGCTGTAGGAAGCGGGCGCGGCGCGCGGTGGGCGGACTTTCAGTCCATGTGCAGGCCGCCGTTCACGTCGAGGATCTCGCCGGTCACGAAGCCGGCGAGCGGCGAGGCGAGGTAGCGCACGGCGTGGGCGAACTCCTCGGGCTCGCAGAAGCGGCCGACGGGGATCTGCGCGAGGATCTGGCGGCGCTGCGCCTCGGTCATCTGCTCGGTGAGCGCCGGGGTCTTCACGTACGCGGGCGCGATGCCGTTCACCGTGACGCCGTGGATGGCGACCTCGCGCGCGAGCGTGAGCGTGAGCGACGCGAGCGCCCCCTTCGACGTGCCGTAGGCCGTGCCGGTTTCCGCCACGCCGGTCTTCGCCGCGAGCGAGGTGACGTTCACGATGCGGCCCCAGCCGCGCTTCTTCATGCCGGGGATCACCTCGCGCGACCAGTGGAAGGCGCCGTCGAGGTTCACCGAGAGCACGCGCCGCCATTCGAGGTCCGCGGTCGTCTCGGCCTTCTCGGCGGAGCCCACGCTCGCGGCGTTGACCAGCAC
>DASUXK010000068.1:0-4651 GCA_036377935.1 Usitatibacter sp. | reverse complement strand
CGGGACCCGGGATGAAGCCTCGGCGGGGGATCGCGGCACGATCGACCGGCGGCTCGTGGGGGCTCGTCGCATCGCCCCGCAAATTCCTTTCGCACCGTCGCTCGCTCCATCGACGTCACGAGCCCCGGCGAGGCTTCATCCCAAGGGTCCGAGGGGCTCCGATGCACGGGTCTCGACACGGATCGATCGAGACCTCCGCCACGATGCTTGCCGCATCGAGAACCGCGTCCTCCGTGACCCTCCGTATTCTCTGTGTTTCGGGCATTAACCCCGCAGGGCCAACGAACCCGCGAGAGTTAGCGCGGAAGTAGCAGGAAGGCCCGAGGATTCCCTTCGGGATCGAAGCCCGTCCCGGCGATCCACCCGCGTGCATTCATGTCGGTGGGCTCCATGTGGTGCCACCCCTTCGCCACGACGTCGGGCAGCTTGTCGAGGCGCGTGACGGCATCGCCCTGCACGATGTACCCGTAGTAGCCCTCCGCGCTCGAGACGACGAGGCCGCGGTTGTCCACGTCCACCGCGCCGGAGAACTCGGGGCCCGCGAGCTGCCGCATCGTCCCGCTGTACACGAAGGCCGTGGGCCGGTGCAGGGCGGTATCCGCCATGCCGACGATCTGGCCCCGCTCGTTGATGCCGTTCGCCACGCTCGTGTTGCCGCCGAGCGTGCCGAGGTCGCGCAGGACCCCGTCGCGCAACATCGCGAAGGCGTGACCGTTGGCCTGGCCCACGATCTCGCCGCGCGCGTTCACGTCGTTCGCGGTGCTGCCCGGACCCGCGCCGAGGTCGCGGAACGTGCCGCCTTCCCACGCGAAGGCGCGCTCGACGCCATCCGCCGTGTAGCTGCCGACGACGAGGCCCGCGTCGTTCATCGCGCCCACGTTGCCTTTCACGCCGAGCGCCACGACGCCGTTCCCGGACCAGACGACCAGCTCGCCGCTGCCGTTGCGGCCGGCGGCCTCGCCGCGGCCGTTCACCGCGAGCGCGCAGCTGTTGCCGGCTTCGTCGCCCGCGAGATCGACCATGCGACCGTTGCGATAGAGGAAGGCGTGCACATCCCCGGACGGCGTGTTCGAGCAGCCCGCGACGAACCCGTTGTCGCTCACGGCGGTGGCGAAGCTCCCCGATCCGCCCAGCGTACCCAGGTCCACCAGCCTCCAGGAATGCGCCCTCGGCGCGCTCCAGGCGCACGCGGCGGCGAGGAAAAGGACGAGGCCGGCGGCCGTTCGGGCGCTCCAGCGGTGCTTGATGTGCATGTTGCGGCTTCCTCTTGTGGTCGGTTGCAGCCTCCTTTGTAGGACCCGCGGATTGCGTTCGTGGCCGCCGTGCTCCGTGCCGATCGGAGCACCCCCGCCCGTCGGACCTTCGCGGAATGCGAAGGCCTTCTTGCCGCAATTCCAATTCCCGGGCGTGGCACGCGATGGTGTGATGCACGTCATAGCGCTTGTGACCGCAAATCGGGAAATCGCCATGACCCCTCGCAACGTCCTCATCTTCGGCGCCTCGTACGGCTCGCTCCTCGCGGTGAAGCTCGCCCTCGCCGGGCATTCGGTGACGCTGGTCTGCCGCGAGCGCAACGCCGCGCTCATCAACGCGCAGGGCGTCGTCGTGCGCATGCCGGTGAAAGGCCGCGAAGGCCTGGTCGAGATCCGCTCGCGCGAGCTTCCCGGCTCGGTGCGCGCCACCACGCCGGACGCCGCGGATCCCGCGCGCTTCGACCTCGTCGTCCTCGCCATGCAGGAGCCGCAGTACCGCTCCCCGGGCGTGCGAGAGCTCCTGGAGGCCACCGCCCGCGCCCGCGTGCCCTGCATGTCGATCATGAACATGCCCCCGCCGCCCTACCTGCCGCGGATCGGCGACGTCGACATGGCCGAATGCGCCGAGAGCTATACCGACTCGTCGCTATGGGAGCAGTTCGATCCGAAATTGATGACGTTGTGCAGCCCGGATCCGCAGGCGTTTCGCCCACCCGAGGAGGAAGGCAACGTGTTGCAGGTGCGCCTTCCGACCAACTTCAAGGTCGCGCGCTTCGAATCCGACGCGCATACGGCGATGCTGCGCGAGCTGGGCGAGGGCATCGAGGCCGCGCAGTTCCAGGTGGACGGCGAGAAGGTCGACCTGCCGGTGAAGCTCAAGGTGCACGACTCGGTGTTCGTGCCGCTCGCCAAGTGGGCGATGCTGCTCGCGGGCAACTATCGCTGCGTGCTCGACGACGGCGTGCGCTCCATCAAGGACGCGGTGCACGGCGAGATCGAGGCCGCGCGCTCGGTGTACGAATGGGTCGTGGAGCTGTGCGTCTCCATGGGCGCCTCGGTCGCCGACATGGTGCCGTTCGACAAGTACGCGGTCGCCGCGCAGTCGCTGGGCAGCCCCTCCTCGGCCGCGCGCGCGCTCGCCGCCGGCGCTCCGCACATCGAGCGGGTCGACCGCCTGGTGCAGACGATGGGCGCGCGCCAGGGCATGCGCAACGAATCCGTGGACGAGATCGTCTCGCGCGTGGACGCGTGGCTGGTGAGGAACCGCCTGAAGGGCTGAACGACCGACGCGCGGCGGACGCCGCGGTCTTGTCCGGCATCAAAAGCACCGCGCGGTGCGGGCGCATGCTGGCGCCATGCATCGCCGCCGTCCCGCGCTCCGCGCCGCCCTCGCCGCGGCGAGCCTCGCGCTCGCCGCCTGCTCCTCGCTGCTGCCCCGCACCGACACCACGGTGCATACCGAGTGGAACAGCTTCGACGAGGCGAAGGCAGCCATCGATGGCATCCAGCACAACCACACGACGCGGGAGCAGCTGCACGCGGCCGGCCTCGACCCCTACAGCAACCCGAACGTCGAGCTGCTCAACTACTCGGATGTGCTGCGGCGCTTTCCCCTCTCGGGCTCGGTGGGCCGGATCGATCCCGGCCTGCGCGAATGCCTCGAGGCGGGCAAGGCGTGCACCGGGTATTCCATCGCGCTGAACCAGCAGCACAAGGACCGCACGGGCCCCTTCCTGCTCGACCTCCTCAACTTCAAGCGCGTCACGACGAGCACCGGCTGGACCTTCAACGCGTTGATCCTCATGGTGCGCGACGACGTGGTCTACGTCGTCTACGGCGGCAAGCCGTCGATCTCCGAGACGGAGGTGAACGTCTCGCCGCTCGGCCCGCTGCAGAGCTGGGACGCCTCGGGGCTCATCCGCTGACCCCGGGCTTGCCGCTTCAGGCGCGCACGAAGTCGATCACGATCGCGCCCGGCTCGCGCTGGCGGTACTCGATGCGCACCGATTCGCCGTAGCGGTTGGCGAGCTGGTCGAGCAGCGGCAGGGGATCGTGATCGTTCACGAAGCGCATCGTCTCGCCCGGGGTGAGCGCGTCCAGCGCGCCGAAGATGGCGGCGTGGCGGAAGCGCTTCGCGATGCCGCGGGCGTCGAAGGGATAGATGGCGTCGGGGCGCAGGTGCAGGTGGGGGGCTTGGCTCATGGGATTCTCCGGGCGGGTTGAACATGCATTTCTTTTACCTGTTAACATTATCACGCCCGGCGAACGCCTGAAAGCCTTTGCGCCGGGTCGCGGAGGTCCCATGCAAGCGCAATCCAGGGGGCGCGACGGGTGGCTCGCCGCGGCCTCCATCGTCGCCGTCGTCTTCGGCCTGCTCACGATCAAGGAAGGCGGCAGCGTGCTTTTCGGGGGCGAGGAGGCGCGGCGCGCGGCCGGCGCGTACGTTCCCTTCGTGCTCTGGTTCAACTTCCTCGCCGGCTTCGCGTACGTCGCCGCGGGGATCGGGCTGTGGGGGCGCCATCGCTGGGCGGCGGCGCTCGCTTTCGCGATCGCCGGCGGCACGCTCCTCACCTACCTCATGTTCGGCGTGCACGTCGCGACGGGCGGCGCTTACGAGAAGCGGACCGTCTTCGCGATGGCGCTGCGCAGCGCGGTCTGGGTTGCGATCTCGATCGCGGCGTATCGCCGCTGCCGGGTTCCGGCTTCGACCCCGAAAGGATGACGAAGGCTGCAAGGATCGGCTAGTCTGCGAAGCTCTCGAAAGCCGACCCCCGCTCCCTTGTCCCGCATCGACGCCCGGACCGCGGTCCTGCTCACGGTCCCGCCCCTCCTCTGGGCCGGCAATGCCGTGGTGGGCGCGCTGGTGGTGGGGGCGATCCCGCCGCTCGCGCTCAACGCCGCGCGCTGGACGCTCGCGCTGCTGATCCTCCTGCCGCTCGGCTGGCGCGTGCTCGCGCATCCTCGGGCGCTGCTCGAACGGTGGCGCCACTTCGCGGCGATCGGCCTCATCGGCATCGGCTCGTACAACGCGTTCCAGTACTACGCGCTCACCACCTCCTCGCCGGTGAACGTGACGCTCATCGCGGCCGCCTCTCCCGTCTGGATGGTGCTCGTGGGGCTCGTGGGCTACCGCGTGCGGCCGAGCTGGCGGCAGGTCGCCGGGTCGGGACTGTCCGTGCTGGGCGTGGTCATGGTGCTCTCGCGCGGCAGCCTCGCGGCGCTCGCGGGGCTGCACTTCGTCGCGGGCGACCTCTTCATGCTCGCCGCGGGCTTCGTGTGGGCGATCTACAGCTGGATGCTGGCGCGTCCGCCGGATTCGATGTCCGGCGAGCGGCGGCCGAACTGGAACTGGGCCGAGCTCCTCACGGCGCAGCTCGTCTTCGGCGCCGCCTGGGCGT
>DASUXK010000067.1:0-3494 GCA_036377935.1 Usitatibacter sp. | reverse complement strand
GGGTCATGTCCATGGGGGCTCCTGGGTCGGTGTCGTTGAGAGTGGGGTTCCTCGCGGGAACGCAGGCGAATGATGGGCGGGCGATCTTCGTGCGTCTTGCCGCGTGCGCCGCGTTTCTTGCGCGCGCCGCCGCCCACGACGGATGGCTTGATCGCCGCGCCGCGCCGCTTGCCCGGGACGCCTGAGTCGCCGGGGAAACCTCGGGTAACATGCCGCCCAGACGCCCCCGTGGAGCGAGCCCATGGACGCACTCTCCGAGATGCTGAAGGCCGTTCGCCTCACGAGCGGCATCTTCCTCGAGGCCGAATTCACCGCACCCTGGTGCATCGACTCCTCTCCCGGCGACGAGGACATTGCGAGCATCGTCTCCAGCGCGGAGCAGGTGTCGATCTACCACCTAGTCACCGAGGGACGCTGCAAGGCGAAGCTTCCGGGGCGAGGTCCGGCGATCGAGCTCGAGGCGGGCGACCTCATCCTCTTTCCCCACCGCGACGGGCACCTGCTCGGCAGCGACCTGCACCTCGCGCCGGTCGAGATGGCGAGCCTCGTGGAGCTCCCGCCCGGCGGAGGCACCGCGCGCATCGACCGGGGCGGCGGCGGCGCCCGCACCCGCTTCATCTGCGGCTACATGGCCTGCGACCGGCGCACGTGCAAGCCGCTGCTCGCCGCCCTTCCCCGCATGCTCAAGGTGTCGCTGCGCGATTCGCCCGCCGCGGCCTGGATCGAATCCACGATGCAGCGCGCGGCCGCCGAGACCCGTGCGCCGAGCGCGGGCGGCGACGTGGTGCTCGCCCGCCTCGCGGAGCTGCTCTTCGTGGAGGGACTGCGCGAGTACGTGCGCTCGCTTCCCGAGAGCCAGCAGGGTTGGCTCGCCGGCCTTCGCGATCCGCACGTGGGCCGCGCGTTGGCCCTCCTCCATGCCGACCCGGCGCGCGATTGGGCGGTGGAGACGCTCGCGCAGGAGACGGGGCTTTCGCGCTCGGCGCTGGCGGATCGCTTCGTGGCGCTGATCGGCGAGCCCCCGATGCAGTACCTCACCGGGTGGCGCATGGCGCTCGCCGCCCAGGCGCTTTCCACCAGCAACGACGCGGTGGCGCGCATCGCCGAGCGCGTGGGCTACGAATCCGAGGCGGCGTTCAACCGCGCGTTCAAGCGGGAGTTCGGGACGCCGCCGGCGGCGTGGCGGCGCGCGGCGCGACTCGGTCCGCGCAAGGAAGCCGCCAGCCCTGTCGAGATAATCGAGGCGTAGGCCTCGGGCAGTTCCTCTTCACAGCGCCTCCGAGCCGCGTTGGCACGCCCTCGGGCGCACCAATGAGAACCGCCTGCTGAAAGCATCGTTCACGCTTCGCGCGGAGGGCCGGCGGGTCCGCATCATTTCCGCCCGTCCCATGCATCGGAAGGAAAGGAAGTTGTATGAGCAAGCGACTCAAGCCGATCCCTGAGTTCCGCTCCGAAGACGAGGAGCGCGAGTTCTGGGCGACGAAGGGACGCGATTCCACGCAATACCTGGACTGGAGCAAGGCCCGACTTGCCCGGTTTCCGAACCTCAAGCCCTCGACCCGCGCGATCTCCCTGCGGCTGCCGCTCTCGCTGCTCGAGCGCATCCAGCTCGAGGCGAACAAGCGCGACGTGCCCTACCAATCGCTGATCAAGGTGTGGCTCGCGGAAAGGGCGTGGAACGAAGGGGCGAGGATCATCCCTCCCGATGCACGCAGCGGAGCCAAGCGCTTGCTGCGGAAATGACCTTCGCGGAGAGAGCCGCGAGGCTCATTTCCTAAGCCTCCAGCGGATCCGGATCCTCCAGCCTGTCGCCTTCCGCGTTGCCCTTCCCGTTCTTCGCCTCGGCCGGGACGGCCTTCACCGCGTCTTTCACGTCCGCGTTTTGCGCGCGATGCCTCAGCGCGTGATCGATCAGCACCAGCGCGAGGAACGCCTCGGCGATGGGCGTCGCGCGGATGCCGACGCACGGGTCGTGGCGGCCGTGCGTCTCGATGGTGGCCGCATTCCCGTCGATGTCGATCGTTTGCCGGGCGAGTCGGATCGAAGACGTCGGCTTGATCGCGATCGAGACGACGATGTCCTGCCCCGTCGAGATCCCGCCGAGGATTCCGCCCGCGTTGTTGGAGAGGAAGCCGTCGGGCGTCATCTCGTCGGAGTGCTCGGTGCCTAGCTGCTCGACGGAGCGGAAGCCCGCGCCGATCTCCACGCCCTTCACCGCGTTGATGCCCATCATCACCTTCGCGATGTCGGCGTCCAGGCGGTCGTAGAGCGGCTCGCCCCAGCCCGAGGGCACGCCGGAAGCGACCACCGTGAGCCGCGCGCCGACCGATTCTCCGGACTTGCGCAGCTTGTCCATGTACGCCTCGAGCTCGGCGACGCGCGAGCGGTCCGCGACGAAGAAGGGATTGCCCTCCGCGCCGACGTCCTCCCACGACTTGAACTCGACGCGATTCGGTCCGAGCTGCGATAGGTAGCCGCGCACGACGACGCCGTATCGCTCGCGCAGCCACTTCTTCGCGACCGCGCCCGCGGCCACGGCCGGCGCGGTGAGGCGCGCGGACGAGCGCCCGCCACCGCGCGGATCGCGGATGCCGTACTTGCGCAGATACGTGTAGTCGGCATGCCCGGGCCGGAACGAGCTCGCGATCTTCGCGTAGTCCTTCGAGCGCTGGTCGACGTTGCGGATGAGGAGCGCGATCGGCGTGCCGGTGGTCTTGCCCTCGTAGACGCCGGAGAGGATCTCCACCTTGTCTTCCTCGCGCCGCTGCGTCACGTGCCGCGAGGTGCCGGGCTTGCGCCGATCGAGGTCGGGCTGGATGTCTTCTTCGGTGAGCGCCATCCCCGGCGGGCAGCCGTCGATCACGCAACCGATCGCGGGGCCGTGGGATTCGCCGAAGGTCGTGACGGTGAAGAGGGTGCCGAGAGTGGAGCCGGACATGGTGATGCGAGTTTACTGCATCCCACCCTTGGCGAAGCGGATCAAGGGCATGCGGAACAGGGCGGTAAGCGACGCTTCGAGGACCCCACCTCTCGGACTGCCCCGCGCTACTTTTGCTGCATCTGCCGATGCAGGCGCCACGCCATGAAGCCCAGCACGATCACCGCGACGATCAATGTCGCCCAGAGCGCGATCTTCCGCGGTCCCAGCTCGGCCATGCGCGCGGGCAGGAATGCCAGGCGAGGCGGAGGGCCGCCCTCCACCGCGCCCACCTTCGCCTCGGGCAGCTTCAGCTCGTCGCCGTGGCGATAACCGGGGATCAACGTCGACACGCTCAGCCATGAACCCTTCGCATCGGGATTGCCGAACGCGAGACGGAACGGCCCCGGTCCGCGCGCGACGAAGACGACCTGCCGCGGCCGCCACTGGACCTCGAGCCGCGGCGGGGTCGAACCGATGCCGCCCGTGTTCGGATCGGTGCGCGCCATCCACTCGCGCGCGGCGTGTCGGCCGATGTCCAGCGCGGGCGATTCGACCTCGGTGCCGTTGCGCTCCA
>DASUXK010000066.1:0-4228 GCA_036377935.1 Usitatibacter sp. | reverse complement strand
CATCGACGACGACGAGGCGTACGACATCTGGACGAAGGACATCGGCGTCCCGGCCGACCGCTGCATCCGCATCGGCGACAACAAGGGCGGCAAGTACGCGAGCGACAACTTCTGGCAGATGGCGGACACCGGTCCCTGCGGACCGTGCTCCGAGATCTTCTACGACCACGGGCCGGATGTGTGGGGCGGCCCGCCGGGCTCGCCGGATGCCGAAGGCGACCGCTACATCGAGATCTGGAACCTCGTCTTCATGCAGTTCAACCGGGACGAGGCAGGCGTGATGCATCCGCTGCCGAAGCCTTCGGTCGACACGGGCATGGGCCTCGAGCGCCTCACGGCGGTCCTGCAGCACGTGCATTCGAACTACGAGATCGATCTCTTCCAGACGCTCATCAAGGCCGCCGCGCGGGAGACCGGCGCGAAGGACCTCGGGTCCCCGTCCCTGCGCGTGATCGCGGATCACATCCGCGCGTGCACGTTCCTCATCTCCGACGGGGTCATCCCGAGCAACGAGGGCCGCGGCTACGTCCTGCGCCGCATCGCGCGGCGCGCCATGCGCCACGGCTACAAGCTCGGGCAGAAGCAGCCGTTCTTCTACAAGCTGGTCGATGTCGTCGTCTCGGAGATGGGCGGCGCCTACCCGGAGCTCGCCAGCAACGCCGGGCGCGTGAAGGGCACGCTCAGGGAGGAGGAGGAGCGCTTCGCGCAGACGCTCGAGACCGGCATGGCGATCCTCGAGACGGCGCTCGCGAAGAACGCGAAGCGCCTCGACGGCGAAACGGCCTTCAAGCTCTACGACACCTACGGCTTCCCGGTCGACCTCACCGCCGACATCGGCCGCGAGCGCGGCTTCGACATCGACATGCCGGCGTTCGACGCGGCGATGTCCTCGCAGCAGGAGCGCTCGCGCGCGTCCAGCAAGTTCAAGATGGGCGCGCAGCTCGCCTACGAGGGGGTGAAGACCACCTTCCGCGGCTACGAGACGCTTTCGGAGGAAGGGCGCGTCGTCGCGCTCTACAAGGGCGGTACGCCGGTCGAGAGCCTTTCCACGGGCGAGGAGGGCATCGTCGTTCTCGACCGCACGCCGTTCTACGCCGAATCCGGCGGCCAGGTGGGCGACCGCGGCGAGCTCACCAAGGGCGGCGTCTGCCTCACGCTCTTCGAGGTGCAGGATACGCAGAAGCTGCAGCCGGACGTCTTCGGGCATCACGGCGTGGTGAAGAACGGCGAGATCGCGGTGGGCGACACGGTGGCCGCGCAGGTCGATCTCGACAAGCGCATGCGCACCATGCGCCACCACTCCGCGACGCACCTCATGCACAAGGCGCTGCGCGAGGTGCTCGGCCCGCACGTGCAGCAGAAGGGCTCGCTCGTCGACGAGGACAAGACGCGCTTCGACTTCAGCCACAACGCGCCCATGACGCCCGAGCAGTTGCGCCGCGTCGAGGCGATCGTGAACGCCGAGGTGCTTCGCAACGAGGCCACGGCCGCGCGCGAGATGCCGATCGAGGAGGCGCAGAAGCTCGGCGCCATGATGCTCTTCGGGGAGAAGTACGGCGACGTGGTCCGCGTGCTGGACATCGGCAGCTCCCGCGAGCTTTGCGGCGGCACGCACGTCTCGCGCACCGGCGACATCGGCCTGTTCCGCATCGTCTCGGAAGGCGGCGTGGCGGCCGGCATCCGCCGCGTCGAGGCGGTGGCCGGAACCGTGGCGATCGCCCATGCCGAGCGCGAGCGCGAGCAGCTCGCGCGCGTGGCCGAGACGCTGCGGGCCCAGCCCGCGGAAGTCGAGCTGAAGCTCGGCCAGGCGCTCGAGAATTCCCGGGCGCTGGAAAAGGAGCTCGCGCGCCTGAAGGTGAAGATGGCCACCTCGCAGGGCACGGACCTCGCGGGAAGCGCCGTCGACGTGAAGGGCGTGAAGGTCCTCGCCGCGAAGCTCGAGGGCGCGGACGTGAAGACGCTGCGCGAGACGCTCGACCAGTTGAAGGGCAAGCTCAAGACGGGCGCGATCGTGCTGGCCGCGGCGGAAGGCGAGAAGGTGAGCCTCATCGCGGGCGTCACGCAGGACCTCATCGCCAAGGTGAAGGCCGGCGAGCTGGTGAACTTCGTCGCCTCCCAGGTCGGAGGCAAGGGCGGCGGCCGCCCGGACATGGCGCAGGCGGGCGGCACGAATGCCGCGGCGCTGCCGAAGGCGCTCGAGTCCGTGCAGGGCTGGGTGGCGGAACGGCTCTGAACCGCCATCGTCGACGCTTCCGGGAGGAAGCGGCGATCGACCGTCATCCTCGACGCTTCCGCGAGGAAGCAGCGATCGGGGAGCCATTTCGTCCATGAGCCTGGAGACGTTCAACTTCTGCCCGCGCTGCGCGCGCCCGCTCGCCGAGCGCCCGATCGCCGAAGGCGACGGCGCGACCGGGCTGCGCCGCGCATGCCTCGAGGAATGCGGCTTCGTGCAGTGGGGGAACCCCGTGCCGTGCGTGGGCGCGCTGGTCGAGCACGAGGGCGAGATCATCCTCGCCCGCAATCGCGCCTGGCCCGAGGGCGTGTTCGCGCTCGTCACCGGCTACCTCGAGGCGCTGGAGGATCCGAAGAGCGGCGTCGCCCGCGAGGTGAAGGAGGAGCTCGGCCTCGAGGTCGTCGAGTCGCACCTCATCGGCAACTACATCTTCGAGCGCAAGAACGAGGTCATGCTCTGCTACCACGCGGTGGCGAAGGGCGCCGTCGCGCTCGGGCCCGAGCTCGCCGAGTACCGCCGAGTGAAGCCGGAGAAGCTGCGGCCGTGGAAGCGCGCGACCGGCCTCGCCGTCGCGGACTTCATGCGCGCGCGCGGCCTGCCGTTCGAGTGGATCGAGCGCCCGCCGCTGCCTTCCGCGCCCGAGCGAACATGAGCGCCGCCTCCGATCGCGTCGCCGCATACCTGCGCATGGCGGGGCTCGAGTCGCTCTTCTCGCGCCAAGGCGACGTGGAGCGCGCCGTCCGCGACCTCGTCGAGGCGATGGCGGAGAAGGTCGACGTGGGCGACGGCGCCTCGCTCTACGCGTATCCCGTGCCGATGCTCACCGGGGACGGCAGCTGCTCGATCGTGGACCAGCTCGCGCCGGTGCCGTACGACCTCGGCGCGATCCTGGGCGGACGCACCGGGCAGACGACGCGCCGGCTCGCGCTCCTCGAGCGCCTCGTCGAGCGCGTGCAGGAAACGACGGGCGCCGATTGGGTGGGGGTGTACCAGCGCCGCCGCAACGTCGCGAACGACGAGGTCCTGGTGAAGGTCTCGTACGTCGGGCGCCCCAGCCGCGCGGAATACCCGCTCACGCGAGCGTTCGCCGAGCGCAGCACCAACGCCACGGTGGGCCTCACCGGCCGCGCCACCGTGATCGACGATGTGTCGAAGCACGTCGAGGCGGGCGGCGGCTTCTACGTGTGCGACGAAGGCATCCAGTCGGAGGCCTGCGCGCCGATCCTTTCCGAGGCCGGCGAGGTGGCGGGCATCGTCGACGTGGAGGCGAAGCCGAAGGGCTTCTTCGGCGCGGAGCGCCTGGCGGTCGTCGCCGCGCTCGCCATCGCCGCGGCGGCCGTCCTGCCCTGAGTCGTGGCGATCGCCCGCGAGATCCGCGGGCTCCTGCCGCGGATCATCGCCGGCCTCACGCCGCCCGATGCGGGGGCGATCCCGCGACGACGAACGGCTTCTTGCCGTCCTTCCAGCGCCGCCACGCTTTCGGATTCTCCAGGGCCTCGAGAAGCGCCGCGTTGAGGTCGACGTTTTCCGCGTCGAGACCGGCGGCGCGCACGGCGTGCTGCGCCTGGGTGATGATCACCGCGGCGTTGTGGGCGAGGGCGCCATGCATGGGGCTTTCCATGGTCTCGTCGGGTCGCGCCCGGAACGATTCGCACGCCGCGAGCCGCAGCGAATGGTAGCGGCGGCATTGCGCGGGACGAGCCTCGTACGCGGAGCACGTGCCGTCGGCCGCGAGGAGGGCGCAGGCGAGGTTCGTGCGCTTTCGGCCCTCTTCGCCCAGCGCGCGCGTGCGCTCGACGTTTTCCTTCAATCGCCGCATCACCTGCGCCAGGCGAGCGGCTTCGAAGCGGCGCCGCAGCCATTCCGCGAGCGCGAACGCTTCATGGGGCTGCACCTGGACGCGCAGGTGGCAGCAGTGGCTGCAGCCGCGCGCGCACGAGAGCGCGAGGCCGTGGCCCTCGACGGTCGCGGCGATCGCGGCGTCCAGGGTGCGAT
>DASUXK010000065.1:0-5982 GCA_036377935.1 Usitatibacter sp. | reverse complement strand
TCGGCCGGGTCCGAGGTCTTCTCGAAGCCCTCGGCGGCGGCGAGCACGTCGGCCATCTTCTCCGAGTCGTACTCGTTCATCTGGCACCCGAAGGTGCGGATGAAGACTTTCTTCGATTGCGTCATGGCTCTCCTGGGTCGCGGAGCTGAATCCGGGCAGGTGTCCTGCATTCACTACGGGGTCGACGGAGAAATCCTACAGGATTCGCTTCTGGGAATGTCGGTGCTGTCCCACTGCATTTGTAGGCTTCGACCGACATTCTGGTCCGGTCGGACCATGCCCTCCGCATGTCGCCCTTCCGACCGGCCCATCCCCTCGCAACCGGTGGCGGGGAGCGGTTGCCACACGGAGGTCAACTCAGGAAGGAGGCAGTTACATGAACCGCAAGAGCTTCACGATGAGTCTTCTCGCCGCCTCGCTGCTGGCGACCTACGGCGCCGCGCGCGCCGAGACGTACACGGTGACGATCCCGTCCTCGGGCGCGCCCAAGTGCATGGATGCCGCGAATACGCAGCCGGCGGGCTGCATCCCGAGCGTTCCGCTCGCGCAATCGGGCAGCACCACGACGACCACCACCGACCTCGGGCCTGGCGTGGCCGTGGTGCCGGGCGCATCTTCCAGCTCGCGCACCGACATCCACGGCGACGTGAACGGCACGCCGGCATATACGGCGCCGGGCGCCAGCTCGTCCAGCTCGACGGATATCAACCTAAACGGCGCCGGCTCGGCCAGCGCGCCTTCGAGCCGCTCGTCGAGCTCCACGGACATCGACGTGAACGGCGGCACGAGCGCGAGCCCGTCCTCGAGCACGTCGAAGAGCTCCACGGATGTCGATCTGAACGGCCGCGGCTCGGCGAACCCGTCCTCGAGCTCCTCCAGCAGCTCCACCGACCTGGACCTGAAGGGCAGCGCTTCCACCGACCAGGACCGCTCCTCGTCGAGCAGCCCGGGCGAGAGCAGCTCGAGCAGCAGCCCGTCCTCGAGCGAAGCGAACACCTCGCGCTCGCTCAACGTGAACCCGAACGTCGGGGTGAACGCGAACGTGGGCGTCGCGAATTCCAACGCCAACATCGGCGCCGACGTGAGCCCGGGCGTGAACATCGGCAACGGGTCGCAGAGCGTGACGAGCGGCGCCAACGCGAGCCAGGAATCGTCCAGCACGAACGCCTCCTCGTCGATGTCGCAGGGCGCGACCAGCGACCAGTCCACGAACGCGGGCTCGGCCGATCAGGCGAGCGGCGCGTCTTCGACGGACGACTCGACGACATCCGGCAGCACGAGCGGCTCGTCCTCGGAGAACGCCGGCACCTCGGGCAGCACGAGCAGCACCGACGTGAGCCCGAACGTCGGCGTGGGCGCGAACGTCGGAGTCGACAACTCGAACGTGAACGCGGGCGCGAACGTGAGCCCCGGCGTGAACGTCGGCAACGGCTCGCAGAGCGTGACCAGCGGGGCGAGCGCCGACCAGCAATCGACGATGACCAACCCCAGCTCCTCGACCTCGCAGTCGAGCGACATCAACCAGTCGACCTCGTCGGATTCCGCCTCCGGCGATTCGACCCAGAGACCCGACACCGGCACCTCGAGCACGCAGTGAGCGGGAGGTTGCTCCGGAAGACGGGAAGCGGGCCTGCGGGCCCGCTTTTTTTCTGCGCGTGCGCCGCGCGCCGGTGCTCCTACGCCGTTCCGGCTTGAGATATCATGAAGCCCGTACGACTTCTTCCGTCACGCTCCGACCCCGACACGTGCCGGAAAACCCTCGACTTGGAGAGGTTTTCCCCCGTGATTCGTCGCAGTTGGCGCACGCAGCTGAAGGCCAGCACCAGCCAGGAGGCGGTGCTCACCGTCGTCAGCCGATACCTGGATGAGTGGAGGCCCGAGGAGATCTCGGCGCTCCCGCACGGCGCGTGGCCGGCGTCGTTGCGCACGCGTGCCGATGTCCTCGCCCACGCGCTGAAGCTCAACACCATGCATGCGAGCTTCGATGGCGACCCGCGCGGGCTGGCGGGCCTCCAGGAGCTGCTGCTCTTCTTCACCCACGCCTCGGTACGATGCAACCAGCTCGCCCCGGCAGGCGTCCCGCCCCATCCCGCCGAGAAGCCCGGGCAACGCAGGCCCGTGCGCGGGGATGAATACTAGGTGCCTGGCACCGCAGGATCCGTCTCTCGCGCACGAATCGCCGGCGAGAAGAAGCTGATCTGGCGCAAGCGTTCGCGCGCGCGATGCCCTACGGTGGTCGGCAAGGGACGGTGACGCACGACGGCCCTCCTCCGGGGCTTCCCATGATTCGAAAGAGCTGGCGAACGCAACTCAAGGCCGCGGCCGATGAGCGCGACGTGCTGGCGATCGTGGGGCATTTCCGGGCCGAATGGTCGAACGCCGAGATCGCGGCGCTGCCCGAGGGCGCGTGGCCGGGCCGCATCTGCACTCGCGAGGATGTGCTCTCGCACGCGGTCACCCTCGCCGAGATCCATGCCCGGTTCGACGGAGCCGCGGCCGAGCTCCCCGGCCTGCAGGAGCTCCTGCTCTTCTTCACGCACGCCGCCGTTAGGATCGCGAAGATCGCCACGCCCGCGGTCGATCCGCCGCCGCTGAAACGTCCGCGCGGGAGGAGATCCTCGAGGAAGCGCCGCAACGGCCACGCCGCACGCGGCCGGTGAAGGTCCGTGCGGCTGTGTCGCGACGGGCCTCTGGTGGAATTGGTGGCGAGTCAGGGATTTGAACCCCGGACCAACGGATTATGATTCCGCTGCTCTAACCACTGAGCTAACTCGCCGAACTGCGTATTTTACTGGAAGTGCCGTCTCGTGCGCGACCCTTCGGGTTCCCGTCTGCGCGGGATCGAAGATCACACATTGAAGCGGAAGTGCATGACGTCGCCGTCCTTCACGATGTAGTCCTTCCCCTCGAGGCGCATCTTGCCGGCCTCCTTCGAGCCCTGCTCGCCGTCGAAGGCCACGTAATCGTCGTACGCGATCACCTCGGCGCGGATGAAGCCCTTCTCGAAGTCCGTATGGATCACCGCCGCGGCCTGCGGGGCGGTCGCGCCCTTGCGCACCGTCCAGGCGCGCACCTCCTTCTCGCCCGCCGTGAAGTAGGTCTGCAGGCCGAGCAGGTCGAAGGTCGCCCGGATGAGGCGGTTGAGGCCCGGCTCCTCGAGGCCCATGTCGGCGAGGAAGACCTGCTTCTCCTCGCCGGAGAGATCGGCGATCTCGGCCTCGAGCTTCGCGCAGATCGCGACCACGGGCGCGCCCTCCTTCGCCGCGAACGCCTTCACCCGGTCGAGGAGCGGATTGTTCTCGAAGCCCTTCTCGTCGACGTTCGCGACGTAGAGCGCGGGCTTGGCGGTGAGGAGCGCGAGGGGCTTCAGCAGCGCGAGCTCCTCGGCGGAAAGCCCCAGCGCGCGCACCGGATGCAGGCCGTCGAGCGCCTTCTGCACCTTCTCGAGGACCGCGACGAGCTTCGCCGCCTCCTTGTCCCCGGCACGCGCGGGTTTCACGTAGCGCGCGTGCGCCTTCTCGACCGTCGCCATGTCGGCGAGCGCGAGCTCGGTGTGGATCACCTCGATGTCCGAGAGGGGATCGACCTTGCCCGCCACGTGCACGACGTTCTCGTCCACGAAGCAGCGCACCACGTTCGCGATGGCGTCGGTCTCGCGGATGTTGGCGAGGAACTGGTTGCCGAGCCCCTCGCCCTTCGACGCGCCGGCGACGAGGCCCGCGATGTCCACGAACTCGACGATCGCGGGGACGATCTTCTGCGGCTTGGCGATCTCCGCGAGCTTCGCGAGCCGCGGGTCGGGCACCTCGACCACGCCGACGTTCGGCTCGATGGTGCAGAACGGATAGTTCTCCGCGGCGATGCCCGCCTTGGTGAGCGCGTTGAAGAGGGTGGACTTGCCGACGTTGGGCAGGCCGACGATGCCGCACTGGAGGCTCATGGTTCCTTCGCTTCGCGGGGCGCCGCGGCTTTCGGGCGCGCGTCATCCCCTTCCGGTTTCGGCTGCGTGTGCAGCCAGGTCATCGCGTCGTTCATCCGGCCGGTCGCGATCCGCGGCAGCAGGTCGAGGCTGCGCTCGAACGGCGGCTCGATCGCCTCGCGCTCGGCCTTGCGCGGCTTGTCGAGCACGAAGTCCGCGACCTGGTCCTTGTGGCCGGGGTGTCCGATGCCGACGCGAAGGCGCCAGAAATCCTTCGACCCGATCGCCTCGACGATGTCGGTGAGGCCGTTGTGGCCGCCGGTGCCGCCGCCCTTCTTGAGCTTCACCGTGCCCGGCGGGAGGTCCAGCTCGTCGTGCACGACGAGGAGCTGCGCGGGCTCGATGCGGTAGAAGCGCATCATCGCCGAGACGCTGCGCCCGCTCTCGTTCATGTACGTGCCGGGCTTGAGCATCCAGAAGTCGCGCCCGCCCTCCTCGATGCGCGCGGCCCAGCCCGAGAACTTCGCCTCGCGCTTCCACGCGGCCGACTTGCGCGAGGCGATCGCATCCACCCACCAGTAGCCGGCGTTGTGGCGCGTGTTCTCGTACTCGCGGCCGGGATTGCCCAGCCCTACGATGAGGCGGATTTCGTCCATTCAACGATGCTCGAGATTCGCGAAGACGATTCCAACGACCGGGAAAAACAAAACGCCCGCCGGGAAGCCGGCGGGCGCCCATCCCCGCGGCGCGCGGATTACTTCTTCTTCTCTTCCTTCGCCGCGGGCTTCGCGCCGCCAGCGGGAGCGGCCTCCTCTTCCTTCGCCTTCTGGGCGGTGGTCGGCACCTCGGCCGCCGACGGCGCCGCGGAGGCGGCCGCGGCTTCCGCCGCTTCCTCTTCCGCCGAAATCACGCGCGGGATCACGACGGTGGCCACCGTCGGGTCCTCGCCCTTCGGCACCACCGCCTCGACGCCCGCGGGAAGCTGGACCGACGACAGGTGCAGCGAGTGCCCGGCCTGCAGGTTGCCGAGATCCACCGTGATGTACTCCGGCAGGTCTTTCGGCAGGCAGCGCACCTCGAGCTCGTTCATCACGTGCTGCACGAGGCCGCCCGCGAGCTTCACGCCGGGCGAGTTCTCCTGGTTCACGAAGTGCAGCGGGACCTTCATGTGGATCTTCTTGTCCGCGGCGACGCGCTGGAAATCGACGTGCAGCACGCGCGGCTTCACGGGGTGCATCTGGTAGTCGCGCAGGAGCACCTGCGCCTTCTCCCCGCCCACGTCCATGTCGAGGACGGAGGCGTGGAAGGCTTCCTGCCGCAGCTTGAGCAGCAGGTCCTTGTGGTCGAGCTCGATGGGCAGCGCGTCCTTGCCCCCTCCGTAGAGGATTCCGGGCACCTTCTCCGTGCGGCGCAGGCGGCGGCTCGCACCCGTTCCCTGCAGCTTGCGCGGTTCGGCTTTGATGGCGATCTTCATGTTCACTCCAGTTGCGCGATGGCCCGCGACCAGGTCCATCGACGTTCGAGGGAAACGGGGACCCTCACCCCGGGAGCGTGGCCGGAAGGCCACCCTCCGGAAAAACCCTTACTCCACGAACAAGGAGCTGACCGAGCTCTCCTCGCAAATCCTTCGCATCGTTTCCGCCAGCAGCTCCGCGACGCTCACCTGGCGGATCTTCGGGCACGCCTCGGCGTCCGCGCGCAGCGGGATGGTGTCCGTCACCACCAGCTCGTCGATCACGGAATTCGCGATGCGCTCGACGGCCGGCCCCGAGAGCACCGGGTGCGTGCAGTACGCGACCACGCGCACCGCGCCCTGCTCCTTCAACGCCTTGGCCGCCTCGCACAGCGTGTTGGCGGTGTCGACCATGTCGTCCATGATCACGCAGGTGCGGCCGTTCACGTCGCCGATGATGTTCATCACGGTCGCGACGTTCGGGCGCGGGCGCCGCTTGTCGATGATCGCGAGGTCGCTCTCGAGGCGCTTGGCGATGGCACGCGCGCGCACCACGCCGCCCACGTCCGGCGACACCACCACCTGGTTCTTGTACCCGTGCTTCCACAGG